>JANQSP010000062.1 GCA_028283955.1 Bdellovibrionales bacterium | reverse complement strand
AATTGCACTGCCCCTTATAGGGACGGACGATACTTTTGGTACGGCCGTGAATTCACCATCCTCAAAAACTCTGCTGAGTGTGATAATAAGTAATTCATTTTCTGCAAAATTTGTCTTCATTCCTGTAGAACCTTGTCATTCCCAAGGAGGTAGTGGTCGTACAGAGATTGCACAATTACTTATAGAGAAAGGAGCGGATATTAATAGTACAACATACGATTATACTGACTCGCTTTCTAGTATTCAGTGATTAACACCCTCATTGGAAAACATTACTTTTTCCATAGTTTTCTTGTCATTCCCGCGACAATAATAACTGAATATTTTCTCAAGGCAAAAGCAGGTCAAAACGAGTTCGGCTTTGATCACAGAGCGGGATCCCCGCCTTCGCGGGGATGACGGCTCTGTGGCAAAAACGCATGTTTGAACTTTTGAGCTGTCTTTTATCTTGAGAAAATATATATCTGTTTTTATCCGATTCACTTCCACAAGTTCTGCCACCATTTTCCATCAGGCTTTTTAGGATCTTCGGATTCCTTAGGTGGCTTGGCTATGTCCACCTTCTTTCGAATTTCATTAATATCCCAACCTGTAAGGCGAGCCAGATTTTGCGCTTCTTTTTCCTGACGACGAGGCAGATGTTCCAAATATCTTCGGGCCGCTTCACACTTTCGAGCGGAACCTTTCCAGGGATGTCGAAGAACGTAACGCCCCTGGAAGTTTCTGTTGTCTTCTGTTTCGTGAAACATAAGGTCTTCGGGAAAAGTTTTGTTGGTATAACGAAGGTGAAGGCGGGTGACTTTAACAGGTTGGGCTCCTCCCATCATAGGTGCGCTCCGGCTCCGCCGGCGAAAAGACGGAGAACCTGACTCCGAAGGCCCTTGATCCAGCCAAAAAACACCCAAGCCTTTTAACTCTTCCTTTGTTAAAGGGTCTGCAGCGCAAGGGTCGCACCAGCCCATGTCCCAAAAATATTCCATAAACACGGTTTTCATTCTTTCTTTCCGTACCTGTTCTTCAAACATGGCTTTATAAAAGTCAGAAAACTCTTTTTTAACATAAGGAGGAATATCCATATTCGTTGGTATTTTTGTTGTGACATAGTTGGTGGTTTCCACTCGTCCTTTTTTAGTGAGCACATAAACAAATAACTCCTGAGGCCCCTTGGCGTTAATCAAGCCCAAGCGAATGGGCAGCATAAATTTTTCCGAATTAAAAGCAAACTGAAGGGGCCTTAAATAAGTTAAGCCGGTTTTAGCCTGCTTTTTTAAATTCACCTTGGCTACAAAAAACTTCATCTTTTGTTTAATGTAAGGGGCCAGCGCTCTATGCACTCCCTTTGGCATAGTGTACTTGTTTTGCCTCAGCCATTTTTCGAGTCCACGGGATTCCTTTGCGGAAAGAACAACAATATCATATTCCCCTACTGTGAATTTTTCCTCTACGGTAACACCCAAAGATTTACTGCTTTGGGGAGAACTCTCCGCTCTGTCCAAAGACATACTCTTACTTCTCACCATTCCGTCAAACACAATATTAGGACGACAGGGATCTTCATCAAAATATTCAACCAGTCTCGGAGCCGTAAAAGAGTCTATCCTTTCAAAAAGTTTTTTGTTTCCCACATTCACCTGTTCTTTTTTTAAAACAGAGGGAACCGGCACCACCAGGGCAAACTCCTTAAAAGCCCCTTCGTAGTCATTCATCATACTGATAACGGTTTTATCTTCGTTTCTGACCAAAACCACCTGAGAGGCATTATTAAAAAGATCCGCTCCTCCTTTGGCCACATAAAAACCGCAAAAGCCATAAGCTTCACCTATTGAAAAAAACAAAAACACCATAAAAATAAAAAATGTTTTCACTTTCCCTCCTTTAGTTTTAAAAAATAAAAAATCATGCTTTTCAAAGACCGGCCTTCTTCCTTTTTATCCCACTGAAAGGGAGCGGCTTGAAATGTGCGATTTAAAAGAGGAACGAAGCAAGAGCTGGCAACCAGGGCGTAAATCAAGCCATTTTGTATATAAAAATAATATTGTGACACAAGAGTGATAATGGCAACGGAAAAAGTAAATATTATCTTACCAAGGAAGTGATTTGGAGAGGTTCTGGGGTCCGATATCATAAAAAAAGCAAATAACAGAAGGGAGCCGTTTAAGGTGGCATGATAAAAAATAGCCATTTCATAGCCTAAATAAAGATTTCTGGTGAGGAGACCTCCAAGGTAAAACAGAAGGAAAAGCCAGGCTATATCCATACGATGCACTCTACGGGCAATAAAACAACCGAAAGCCACCATCCACACGGATAAGATCACACCGGAGCCCCACTGCCCGGGGGAAAGCCAGGAACCATCCAATAGTAAAACCAAAAAAATCCCCAAAGCGGAGGGATTAAAAAAGTGTTGTTTTTTATATTGAATAAAAAATTTTGAGTTAATGGCGAGAAAAGCCGCCAGAGGATGAATCCACAAATTATTACTTCTCAAAAGGAGGACCAGGCTTAAACAGGTGATAAAAGCGCTTAAAAAGCTACTCCATTTTAATTTTAATCTTTTGATCCAAAAAAACTGTGTTAATACACCGGACAGAAAGGTTAATATGATTTGTGTTTTTAAAATGGACAAATCGAAAGCTAAAACACCATAGCTTAGAAGCACTCCCATAAAAGCAAGCTGTATGTATCTAATATCTACGGAAAGGCTTGTTTTCTTTTGTTTTAACATCCATATATAAATTTTTAATATTCATCCAAAAAATCATTCTGTTTAAAAATTTATGTTACAATACATCTGATGGTAAAGCACTATTTACTTTTTTTGTTGTGTTTTGTTTACGCCGGGTATGCGGAAGACTGTAAAGACTTGGATAAAAATTCCTGTCCTGTGTTGAAGGATTTTATTGTTGCTGATAAAGATAATGAGCTGCATTTTAAGCATCTTTGCTCTGATTTGGATCATCATAATTATCATAGTCAGGGAGCTTACGCTTTTTTTGAGAAAGCGGATTCCAATCAGAAATACAAGGCTTTGGTTTTAGGTGAAGTATCCATTGGACACATGGGCTGGGCTGGTGTTGATGATAAGAAGGGCATTTGGTTAAACATGGAAAAAATGCAGTTGGAGTCCTTAAACGGATGGGCCGATAATTCCCTTTCCATGGCTTTGCGGATGAGAAATACAAGAACAAACCAAGTGGTGACGGGGGAATTTTCAAACACATTTCATTATTCTTATAAAGGCAGTGGTTATCCTACAGACAAAAGATATTCCGTTTCCAAAGAAGGAAAATTGGATTGGGAACAATTCAAAGAGCCTGAAGAGGAAAAAGCGGAGACACAAACAGAGGCACAGGCAATCTGCGTATCCTGCGAAGAACCAGGTGAAAGGGTGTATAGAACAGGTGAACACAAAATGTCTAAAGATATGTATATCGGGAGTAGTCAGATCATTCACCAACAGGATCCGCATATTCTGTATGTTGTTTTAAAAAATGAAAGAACCGGTGAGGAAATACAGTTACAGGGTCCTGTTTTAAAGAATTTAAAAACCCATATGGATATTGAGTATTCCGGCCCCCGTGTTCTTACCTGGGGAGTGCTTAATCCTAATCAAGAGGGCGGTTTATGGGATCTTATCTCTGATGCTTATAAATACAACGATTGTATTTATCTCAGAAAACAGGGCAAAAAAGAATTTGCCACTCGTTTTGCAAATCAATAGATATTTTAAGATTTAAGAACTATTTTATTGTAGTGTTAATATGGTTTTTGCTATAGTCTTGTATTTGTTAATATTGTATTAGAAAGGATAGTCGTATGAGTCTGGAAAAAAAGTGGGAGAAAATAAAAAACCTCACCGTAGAGGAATTCACCACTCCTTGTCCCAAAGTAGTATCATCTGACATGGAATTAAGTGAATTGGAAAGATTAATGAAAGAGGAAGGATTCAGGCACATACCTGTAAAGGATAACGGAAACCTGGTTGGCATTATCAGTGAGAGGGATGTTTTTTTTGCTTATCGTTCAGAGGAGAAAGATCAGCTTTTGGCAAAAGATATTATGCACAAAGACCCATACATGGTGGATTCCAGAACAAAACTTTCCGAAGTGGCTTTTGACATGTCCAGAAACAAGTACGGAAGTGCTTTGGTAAAAACACCGGATGGCGAGTTAGGCATCTTCACTTCCACAGACGCTCTCAATGCCCTTGTGGAAGTACTGAGAGGCGATGTCTTGTCTTAGTCATTGGCATGACACCCTTATTCTTGCGAGTGACTGTCATTCCCGACTGGAGCACGTCATTCCCGCGAAGGCGGGAATCCAGTCATTAAAAAAATCAATCTCCTTTTGGGGCTGTAGCTCAGCTGGGAGAGCGCAGCGCTGGCAGCGCTGAGGTCAGGGGTTCGATCCCCCTCAGCTCCATGTTTTTTTAAGCGGTAAAAAGATATAAAAGACCTTTTAAGTTAAAAATAAAATATTTCAAATAAGAAACTTCATAACACTGCCATCTGGTTTTGTCCCATCCTATTTTTACATAATCTTCCGGAGCCTTTCTTGGAATAAGATCAAAAAGAAAAGGTTTATTGTAAGGTACAAAGGAGGGGTTATTAAAGTTCTTATTGTAATCTTTCAAACTTATATAATAAACGTACGAGTGGATTAACATTCTTTTTTTTATATGGAATCTATAGACATCAAAAATCTCTCTATAATAACCCTGTTGTTCCCTGGCAGTTTTCAAATAAGCCGTTGATAAAATATCCCCTTTTAATTGGATTCCTAAAGAAGACCCTCCATAAGAAAATCCGGAATACTCACCGGTTGGCTTTTTTTTATAAAAGAAACTGCGATCAAAATAATTCCGTACACCATCAAAAGGTCTGTTTGGATCAACTTCTTTTTTTAAATCTTCCGGCAAAATATCACAAATGAAATACTTTACTTCATTAGCACGGGTACAAGTACTGAGAGTAAAAATAAATAAAAAAATAGTAATAAATTTATTCAATATAACCATTTTATAAATTCCTGTAGTTTTTATTATAAAATCTTATATTATGCCAATGGGGCCAAAAAATCTATAAAGCTGTTAAAAAATGGAATTTTTGAAATTAAGATACCGAAAGGCCCAGATTATAGGATTTATTTTATTGAAAACAAAGAAAATTAAAAACTGTATTTGAAAGCAAAATCAGGAAAATAGATTGTCTTTTCTTTTTTCTTCATCTATTGTGACTCTGTTTTTTAATAGCAAGGAGAAGGAAAATGAATCATTTTTTAGAAAAGCAGATGTGGATAGCACCTGTTGCAATAACAGTTGCCGTTATTATATTTTTTTCTGTGCGTATTGTGCCCGTTGGTCATTTGGGAGTGGTAAAACACTGGGGAAAGGTAAATCATAATACTGTTTTGAGTGAAGGTCTTCATCTGATAACACCTGTAAGAACAACCGTGGAATATATCAGTGTGAAGTTACTGAAATTCAATCAACAGACTTCGGCGAGCTCCAAGGACCTCCAAATCGTATCAACCGTTGTATCCATTCAGTTTTCTCTAGGTGAAGTTTCCAATCTTTATCAAAAGATAGGAAATGAACAATTAGTCACCCACATATTGCTCAAGCCGGCTGTAGAAGAGAGTGTAAAAGCGGTTACCGCACAATATACAGCGGAAGAACTCATTAAGAAACGTCCTGAGGTCAAAATAAAAATCGGGGAAACCATTACCGCTTTTCTGGAAAAAACTCTTGAAGGGAAAAATTTAAATACAAAATCTTTATTGGTAGCTAATGTGGCTATTACGGAATTTGATTTCTCGGAGGAGTTTAATAGATCTATTGAGATGAAAGTACGGGCCGAACAACAAGCCCTTCAGGCAAAGAATGAAAAAATAAAAAAAATTACAGATGCCGAAGCTATTGCTGAAAAAATCAAGATTGAAAGTATAGCCACCGCTAATGCCATTCGCCGTGAAGCTCGCGCCCTTAAAGAAAATCCGCATCTAATTGAATATAAAAGAATGGAGAAATGGGACGGTAAACTTCCCAACGTAACAGGGGGAGTGATTCCCATGTTTGATATTAAAAAAAGACAGAACAAATAAAACTAAAGTTTCCATATCAAATCTCACCTTTTTAAACTGTGGCCTATAATAAAAACAATAGGAAGTAAGGTGAATAAAAAAACAATAAAAGGGCCTGTGGGAAGATTAAATATATAAGACCCGCTTAATCCGATAACACTTAAACAAAGACCCAAGCCCCATCCAAAAAGCAATCGACTGAAAAAACTTTGAAATAAAAAGTGACTTATAAAAGCCGGAACAATTAAGAAGGAAAAAACCAAAAGCACTCCGGCCACAGACACGGAACTGGCAATCACCACACTAAAAAGAACATAAAAAAGAAAGTTCCATTTCCAATGGTTGTTTTCTCCAATGGAGCTTTTCCAAAGAGACTTTTGAAAAATAAAATAAATAACAGAAATAACTGAATAGATTAAAAATACCTTTAAAACTTCATTCCAACCAACCCAAATTAAATGCCCTGTAAGAGTGTGTTTAATATGTTCAGCTCCATGAGCTGCCTTATCCAGAAGTAAAATCACCAAAACAGAAAAAAAAGCATAAACAATACCTATAAAAGCCTCCTGGTATATCCGACTGTTTTTTGAAGCAATTAATGTAAAAAGAACAGAAGCCACCAAAGCACTGGACAAAGTAATAAGGTAACTGCTTAAGGACCCGGGAGCCCAACCCACCAATAAAGAAATGGCCAAGCCAAAACCGGCGGATTGGGCCAAAGCCAAGTCAACAAAAATAATCTTCCTGGCCAAAACATGAAGCCCCAAGTAGCAATGAATTCCCGTAAGCAAAAGGCATATAAAAAAAGCCGGCCCTAAAAGCAAAGTAAGCTCCACTAGTTCTTTCCTTTTTTATTTTTATTTTTATTCGTATTTTTATCTTTATCAAATTGACCGCAGTTTTCGATAGCTTCAACTACTCCCTCTATAACAAGCTCATAGTTTTTTGCCTTCTTCAAAGCTCCAACCTCTATCGATACCGTTTCTACGCGAACAGGAAGAGCTTTTTCAATTTTTTTAATCTTGTCGTTTCTGTAAAAGCTGGACATCAAAATACAAGAGCTTTGAGTGTCTTTCATTTTTTTTATCAACTGCAAAATATGTTTTACGGAAGGAGGAATGCCCGGTTTTTCCTCAATCAAACCTACGAGATTCAAGTTAAATCGATCTAAAAAATATTCAAAACTGCTGTGATAAGTCACTATTTTTGTAACTCCTGAGTTTTTTATTCTCCTCTCCCATGCTTTCATTTTTTCCATTATATTTTTTTCAAATTGCTTTTGATTTTCCATATAATGTTTTTTATTTTCTGGATCCAATAAAGACAACCTCTGACCGATTTCTTTGGATACTTTTACGCCTCTTACCGGATCCAATATAAAGTGAGGGTTTCCAAAAGGATGCACATCACCAAAGAAGCGATCCACTTTTCCCTTCGGTACCGATAAGGCTTTTATAAACTGACTGGCATCCAAATAGCCCGACTGACCTTTTTGAATTTGAGGGTTCCTTGCCCCATGAACAATATTAGGGAGCCAACCCACTTCCAAATCCAGACCAGCCACAATAAGTAAGTCAGCCTTTCTGGCCTTAACCATATAAGAAGGCTTTGCCGAAAGAAAATGAGGGTCCTGTGGCCCCTTAGTGATAGATTCCACATAAACCTTATCACCAGCCACGCTTTCCACTAAAGACTTAAGACTCGTGGTGGTGGTCAAAACATTTAATTTTTTTTCCGCCTGTACTGTGACTGAAAAAACAAGCAAAAATAAAAATGAAACAATAAAAAAAACTTTCCTGTTTAAATTACAACAGTATTCTCTTTTCAAAAAACTCATGACCCACCTCCGTTAATAGAGGTGAGCGGGATGTGTTCCCAAACTCATATTGGTTTGAATGGATACGCCATGTCCCCACTTTCCGTGGCCGTTTTCCGTAGCATCGTACTGCAGACGAATAGCTGAATACTCTGTCAGTACAAAAGCCAGAAGAGCGGAATACTTTTGAGTTTTCAGATCATCCCATTTTGCATCGGGCAGATACTCTGCTCTCCCCTCCAACCACCATTGTTTCGAAAACTGCCATTGAATATAAGAACTGATTCCTGCAATATCTTCTGAATCAGAATCCGCTACAGCCTGAAAAACTTCCGCTGTCCAGGCCAGACTACGTCCACTTTCCGAGCCTGTCCACTTCCACACCAAAGCCGCATTGTAAAGATGTTCAAAATGGTTCACTTCCGCACCATAAGACATGTTCAATTCCAGAGTGGCATTGTCATTCAAATCCCATAGATTTTTAAAAAACAAAATACCGGAAAACTCTTCTTCCCCACTGTAAGAATAAAAACCTTGTGCAACCAGCTCCGCATACCAGGGAAGGGGGGATAACCAAGCCAAAGAAACACCCGTTCCATTCCATCCATGAAAACCAAACAAAGTTTGATTAATCAAAGGTGGATCAATAAAAGGATAGTAGTGCGTATGCAAATTATTATGCCTTCCCAAAAGAGCATAAAACTTACCGGCCTTTATTGTCAGACTGGGAATAAACAGGCTTTCCACAAAAGCTTCTTCCAGGTCCAGCTCAAAACCTTTCTCATGCTGGGATATTCCAACAGAGACACTCCCTGACCAATAAGGATCAATATTGGATTTAAAATAAAATTCCACTTCCTGTATGGAAACACCGTCACCAAGATTGTGTGCATGGTCATGCACTGCATGTTCTTCATGCCCCTCATTCCCTGACTCTTTTCCGTGATCTTCTTCATGGTCATCTTCCGCATGACCCTCTCCATTATGCTCTTCCGCGGAAAAAGTCTTCTTTCCAAGAAGAAGAATATTCACACTGATGTCAGGGTTCGTTTTGGAAACAGCTACATCTTTATTTAGAGTAAAAGCCGAGGCAGAAAAAAATACCAAACTTAACAATAAACATTTCATAATTTACCCCTTAATTTAAACGCAAAATTAGTAGTGTTATGTTTTAAAAACACTCAATCTTGTGATTTATATTAAAACAATAAGCAGTTTCTTCCACCGAAGCTGCTTTTTTAAAGAACCTTTCTCATTTTTTTTATAACAATGAGAAAAGAAGATTGCATATTTAAGAATAAATTAAGGGGGGAGAACGGGGGAGAGTTTGAGAGGGAAAACTTTTTTTGATAAAAATCAAAGAAGGTGTTTTAAAAAAAACATCTTTTTTAAAAACCGATAAAGCGGTAACACTCTCAAATAAGCTTGATAAACTTGAAGAGTTCAATACACAAACAACACAAGATTCGGAATGATCCGCACCTTCAAAATGATCTAACTGATGGCTTAGAAAAATGCTTTGAGCAAAGAGAAAAAAAACAGCCAGTGGTAAATAAATGCTTTTTACTTTCATCATTTATGTTCTTTCTAATGAACAAACAGATGAATGTCAATTAAAAGGTTTTCTTAATCAAGAAGAACCTTACACCCATTAAACAAGTTGTTAACAGCTTCTATATGTTTTTTAAAACAATCTTCATGCGCTCCTATAAGGTCTTCATGGTCTCCTACAGGTTCATTGAACAGGCAATTTACCGTATCCTTATAGTTTATCATATGAAACTGAGCTAAACACTGATAATATGTTTGTGTTTCATTAGATTGTTGCCGCTCTCCATAGCTGTGTGTTCCCGCCACTATCATCAAAGAAGCAAACACCACCATCATTAACCGCTTCATAACACCCCCCTATTATTATTTTGTATATCTGTTTCCATAATATAACAAAGAATACAAACGAACAGCCACATAATATATTCGAGCCACCGCTTTTCTAAAGAAACGGGAAACACCGAACCGAGAATGGGCTTCAATTGTCCCGTCAAGGTTCTTTAAGAACAATTTATCATATAAAAAATAAGATAAGAAAAGGGGCATATACTCTCATTAATAATGCTTCCTGCTACTTATATCGATTGAACTGCCGGGCATTTTTTGAGCATTTCACAAATATCATCGTTTACTCTGTCACAAATATAGTGTATATATTTTTCCTCTTCCGCATAACTTTTTAAATGAGGTACAAGTGCTCTGGCATTTTCACACTGAGTTTCCACATCATCAAAGCTATCCATATTCTGAAGATTTTCTCTTGCCTTCCTGAACTTTACATAAGCATTATTTGAACTGGCGTTAAATCGCATAGAGTATTCATAAAAACATCCTTCAACACCTGTAAATCGCAGAGCACAACGTGTTTTCTTTGTACCGGCACATCTACAATTTTTATAACAGGACATAGTGGAAGGTCTGCTAAACGCGATCTGCAAACCAAGATAATTATTATAATCTGAAACCCACTTATTGTCTTTACTCCCCCAACCGGATTCCTGAGCTGCCTGGGCCAAAATAAGAGGAGCAGGAATAGGTTGCACACGAGATAAAATCTCATTCTCACATTGAGGACTGGACAAGGGATATTCTCTTCTATTGAATAAACACTTATCAGGCTCTCCAAAGCGATCCACATATTTCCCGGCTGTCTCACCTACCCGAACAAACAACTCTGCAGGTACTGAAAATCGGGCGGAAGAAAAGTAACACTCACCGGCACCCGTTGCATAAGGGCTACAAATATCTTCTTTATTTCTTAGCAGGCGATATCTCATCAATAAAGAAGTCATTTCGATTTTATCCGCTTTACTAATAAAAGCATTGGATTTCTTCCTTTCTATATAATCTTTCATAAACTCCCTGTCTTTTAACAGATCCTCCATATACCGTTTAATACGCACTTTCATCTTGCATACAAACTCTTCACGCCTATCAAGTTGCGCATTCTCAATGACATGATGAATATCAATTATATTTGTCTCTGAATGGGAGGCTGTACCACAGTTTTGTCTCACAAAAAAAGATTTAGCGGCAGTCCACATACTATGATTTAACTGAAGATTGCTATTATTAAAAACATCTGTCCTCACTGAACGGGTATCTTCCGGACATTTATGATCTGTGGTTACGTCATAACAAATGGAAGCGGACACCTGGTGAATAGGAAGAATCACATTAAACAAGGAAAGAAAAAAAACTATTTGAACCAAAAAGACAATAGGCTGAGACGGCATCTTGATTACAAAAAGTTCATTTAATTTCTTGCTTTTCACTGAGGTCTGACTCCTGTTTCTTTTATCCACTAACTCCACAACCCATAAGTCTGATTTTAAAACTACTTAAAGGCTATTTTCTTGAAATGAACATTTTATTTTAATACTTATGTATTGATATTTAAATATATAAGCCAAAGATTACCGACCTGAGTCTTATATACTTCTACAGATAAACCTAAATTAAGATACTCAGTGAGAAAATACTATGAACTTACAAGAGATTTTTGAGAAAGTCTTCTATGGTAGGCAATGGCAAAACGATGAGCCTCATCTCTTAAATGCATTAAAATACGAAGAGCTTCCGAATCAGGAGGCAAAACAAGAGCGTTCTTTCTTCCGGAAAGAAAAAATCTTTCCTGACTGGACTTAATTTCCTTTGAAGAAAAATTCGACTTTACCCTCGCCTTGGCCATAGCCACTACCGGAATTTCCTCTTTTCCCACCTCTTTTAAGGCAAGTAAAGCTTTTTTCAACTGCCCTTTTCCACCATCCACAACCAGCAAATGGGGATCAGGATACTCCTTATGTTTAAACCGACGCTCCAAAACCTCCTTCATGGAAGCAAAGTCATCCACTCCTTTCACCATACGAATTTTATATTTTCTGTAATCCTCTTTTCTGGGTACAGCTTCTTCGAAAACCACCTGAGAAGCCACTTGATCTTTACCTTGAAAATGAGAGATATCAAAACATTCCACCCTTTCCGGCCATGTTTTCAAATGAAATTTTTTCTGAATAGTCTCCAAACCTCTGAGCAAACTTTGCTTCCTTGAATCCTGCTCCTTAAATCTGCTCTGAGCATTCTTTAAAGCCATATCCACCAATTTTTTTTCCACACTTCCTTTTGCGTTCCGAACACACACTTTTCTTCCGTGCACTTTAAAAAGAGCCTTCTCAATAGTGGAAAAAAGAAAATCCTTTGTTTGTTCACCGGAAAGTAAAATAAGATCCGGGATCAGATTATCCATGTAATACTGAATCACAAAAGAACAAAAGCGCTCAGGAAAAAACATCCGATCCGTACTCATATTGGAATCATAATAAAATCGATGACCTGTAATAGCTCCTGAGCGCACATGCAATGTCTGAAACAGTACAGCTTTTTTATCTTTATAAAAAGCAATCACATCCAAATTTTTATGAGTTTGGCTGACAACAGATTGTTTTTCACGACAAAACTCAATAGCTTTCATACGGTCCCTTAAACGGGCTGCTTCCTCAAAACGTTCTTCTGAGGATAATTTCCTCATTTGTGATTCCATCTTCTTCAAAACAGACTTACCCCTCCCTCTCAAAAAAGACAAAGACTGCTTAACCTGTTGACGATAACTATCTTCCCCCACTTTATTTACACAAGGAGCCGTACAGTTGTTAATATGGTAAGTTAAGCAGGGCTTTTTTCTGCCTTTCATAAAATGATTACTGCAATCTCTCATCTTAAATTGCTCATTTAGAAAACGCACCATTCGCCGTGCAACAGAAGCTTCTGTATAAGGTCCAAAATAAAGTGACCCCTTGTGTTTTACCCTTCTTTCCACATAAAAACGAGGGTACATTTCTTCCACCGAACAGCGAATATAGGGATAGGATTTATCATCCTTTAAACGAACATTATAACGGGGTTTATTTTTTTTTACCAAACTGGCTTCCAACAAATAAGCCTCCACCTCCGTGTCCGTTAAAACATAATCAATATGGTGAACACGGGGAATTAAGAAAATATTTTTAAAACTTTTATCATTGGAAAAATAAGACTGTACGCGGGATTTTAAATTCTTGGCCTTTCCTATATAAATAGCGCGATTATTGATATCCTTCATAAGATAAACACCGCATTGTCTGGGAAAGCTTTTTATAGCCTCTTTCAATAACTGTTTGTTCTGTTTCATAACCAGGCCATTGTAACAAGTTTTACCTGCTTTTAAAATCCATATGAACCAAGGAAAAATGGTATGTCCTTATTTTTTTCTGGGTTCTGACGAGGAAAAATGATATGGATGGACAGTAAATGGAAAAAACAAAGCTGGCTGATGAAATAAAAAAAACAGCTCTTTTAAAAGGTCACTTTACTCTGCGGTCGGGACAAAGTTCCACTGAGTATTTTGACAAATATCTTCTTGAATCCTCTCCCGTTTTATTAAAAGCAATCATCTCTCACTTAAAAGCACTTATCCCCTCTGACACAGAAATCCTGGCCGGACTGGAAATGGGAGGTATCCCTTTGGCAGTAGCTCTTTCATTGGAAAGTGGTCTTCCCTGCGTATTTGTGAGAAAAAAAGCAAAAGAATACGGCACCAAAAAAATAACTGAAGGCTGTCCCATTCAAAATAAAAAAGTTTGTGTCGTGGAAGATGTCATCACTACAGGTGGACAGGTTATAGAAAGTGTCCAGGGTATGAGAAAAGAAGGCGCCTTAATAAAAGATGTAATATGTGTGATCCACCGAGGTGGAGAAGATTCTTTAAAAAAACTTCAAACAAACAATTTAAAACTGCACTTTCTTTTTAACCGAAACAGCCTGTAAAACAGACATATGGATCTCAACCTGGATGGTGCACCTACACCCGTTACAAAACCAGGGAAATTTTCTTACAGGTAGATGCCTATACATAAATGTTTATAATTATAGGTTTTTTCTTCCTTTTAACAAAAAAATAGAACAATGCATTATTTCATGTAAGAAATAGAAATAACAGGAAATATTACCTTGAAGTCCAGTTTCTGTTTTAGTGCTTGCCGTATCAGAATAAGACTGTATAGACTAATTTACAGTGACAATCTTTTGAAGGAGGGGCAAGGATGCTCAGTAATGATAGGGACTTTTTATTTTCCTCACCCGTTGTAGTAAAACAAATGAAAACTTATTTACAGGAGCGTGGCCTTTCAAAAAGAGAGTCTGAAGTCGTGATTCTAGTCGTTCAAGGGCTCACAAACAAACAAGTGGCCGACCAGCTCTGTGTAGCGGAAAAAACCGTTAAATTCCACCTGACCAATGTATATAAAAGAATGAAGATATCCCGCCGTTCTCAAATCATCTGGACCCTGCCAATGGCCCAGTTTATAGAACATGCCAAAGACACAGAAACAACTGTTCCACGGCAAGCCAACCCAATAGAAATGTCTCCCCAAGCAGATGAAAATTCCATACCTATTGGAAACTCCACAGTAACTGACGACTTATAATAATTTTTATCGCCTTTACTAATTTTAATTTTTTATATCTATGGAAAAACCTGTTTCCCCTTCCCGCTCTCTCGTTCAAATGACAGAGCTGATTTTACCTAACCACATGAATGCCCTGGGTACCGCTTTTGGTGGTGTTATTATGTCCTGGATTGACATAGCAGCCTCTATCTCCGCCAGCAGATATTGTTCTAAAAATGTTGTCACGGCCAGTATTGACGATCTCCACTTTTTAGCTCCTGTCCACAAAGGGGATGTAGTATGTCTAAGAGCTCAGGTAAATTACACCCATAAAACATCCATGGAAGTGGGGGTAAGGGTCACTGCTGAAAACCCAAGAACACAACAACATCGTCATACAGTAACAGCTCACTTAACCTTTGTGGCCCTGGATGAAAATTATAAACCCACTCTTATTCCTCCTCTGCTATTGGAAACGGAAGAGGAGAAACAACGATTTAAACAGGCAGAGATGCGGAGAAAATGGCGACTGGAAAGAAGAAAACAATTTACTTAAAAGCGCATTTCAAATATAAAAACAAAAGATCAAAATAAACATTCTTATAAATTTCCAATACATTATCCAACTATAATTCACTCTTAAATAAAATACTCTGTAAATTTTTCAATGATGAATATTTTTAACTTTTAATACAAGCAATTATTGTTTATACTAAAACCAAGTAATGGAAATAAAATCATTTATAAGAAATAAAAAAGCAATCCTCTTTATTACCCACCATCCTTTTGCCAACCCCATGGCCATAGCACAAGTGGAAGAATTTAAAGAACTGGGTCGCGCCGCCGGTCTACAATGTGAAAAGGTATCCTATCAAGTACTAAAAAAAATAAATCCGGCCACCCTTATTGGAACCGGTAAAATCCAGAAGCTAAAGGAAACAATAAAAGAGACTCAAGCCGAACTCATTGTATTTGACCGCTCTCTTTCCGGAATCCAGTCACGTAATCTGGAAAAAGAACTGGAAGTAATGATAATAGATCGTAATCAGCTTATTTTGGATATCTTTTCCCAAAGGGCCCATACCTACGCAGGAAAACTGCAAGTGGAACTGGCTCGCACTCTGGATGAATTACCCAGAATGGTGGGAGCCTGGATGTCCTCTCTTTCCCGCCAGGGGGGAGGAATCGGAACAAAAGGCCCCGGGGAAAAAGCCATTGAAATTGACCGCCGACAGGTGCAACTTCGTGCCAAAACCATCAGGCAAAAACTGGAAAAAATTCGCCGTGTCCGAAAAGGGCATCGTGCTTTAAGAAAAAGAAATAATATTCCCAGCATCGCTCTCATTGGATACACCAACTCGGGAAAAAGCACTTTGCTTAATGCCCTCACACACACTTCTGCCGTTACAGTAAAAAACCTACCTTTTATGACCTTGGACCCCACCACCAGAAAAGTGCATATCAGTAACTCACAAAATGTTCTCTGCACCGACACAGTGGGGTTTATTCAAAATCTCTCCCCCCACCTGATAGAGGCTTTTAAAGCCACTTTGGAAGAATCCGCTTCAGCGGATATTCTGCTTCACGTAATAGATTTATCCAGCCCTTTAATGAAAGTGCAAATGGATACGGTTAACAAATTGATGCTTGAATTCGGTTGGAACCAAAAACCCTGTATTTATGTCTATAACAAAATGGATATAGCTCCAAAAGAAAAGGTTTTTCAAACCAACTCTCACCCTAAAGTGTTCGTTAGCGCTTTAAAAAGAACGGGACTGGACAAATTAAAAAAAACCATAGGGGAAGTTGTGTCCAATATTCAAACAGAGGAAGTGCAGCTCTATTTTCCCAAGAACGAAGAAGATAAAGTTTACTCTTTGGATCGAAAAGCTTTTATTTACAAAAAAGAAGCCAGCTCTCTTGGTATCTTATGTTATGCCCGTATGGGAGTAGCCCAACTAAGAGAATGGAAAGATTTTATTGTTAAACCCTGACTATTTTGATCCGGAAATCCCTTAAGACAATGATATATGTAAAACTATGAAGGCAAAAGCAGGTCAAAACGAGTTCGGCTTTGACACACGAGCGGCTAAAAGCCCGCTCTGTGGCAAAACGCATGTCTGAGCTTTTGAGCTGACTTTTGACTTCATAGTTTTATGGTTCTATTTTTTATGGATTCTGGAGCAAGGCCGGAAGGACAAGGCTCTATTTTTGTTTCTCACCAAATTCTTTATAGGCTTGCACCTTAAGACAGGTCATAACAATTGTATTAGCTACATCCTCTGTGGTACCTGTTCTTTGCACGACATTGGCCGGTTTCTTCACTCCCATTAAAAAAGGACCCAGGACTTCTCCGGCACCTAATTGCTGAACCAGCTTATAAGCAATATTCCCTGAATCCAGGTTAGGAAAAATTAATACGTTGGCTCCTTTTTGAATCTGAGAAAAAGGAAAAATATGTTTCACAATATCAGGATTAACCGCCGTGTCCGCCTGCATCTCTCCATCCACTATCCAATCGGGATACCACTTTTTAACCAGGCGAGCCGCCTCTCTCATTTTTTTTGGATTTTCCTGTCGTCCGGTAAAATTGGAAAAACTAAGCATGGCAATATGTGGTTCCACATTAAGGCCCCGAGCCACCCGCGCCGTATGAACAGCAATATTGGCTATATCCATAGCGCTGGGATTTATGTTCACGGTTGTATCCGCAAAAAACAGAACTTTATCCTGTACCAATACAACATTCATCCCGGAAGCAATCTTTCTTTTTCCGGTTCCGATTGTCTGTAAAATAGGACGAATACTGTCCACATAGTTTTGTGTAGCACCGGTAATCAAAGCATCCACTGCACTAAGCTCCAACATCATGGATCCAAAGTAATTGGGATCCTTCATCAAACGAGCTGCCTCTTTTTTTAAAATACCCTTTCGTTGTTTCATTCTATAAAAAGTTTCCACATAATTTTTAAATTGTGCATCCTGTGCGGGGTTAATGATTTCCACCTCATCCATATTATCCAATTCCATCTCCTGAATAAGCTGGCGAATTTCATCCGTATCCCCCAACAGCACAGGCCTCATCAACTGCTCCTCATAAAGCGTATTAATAGCCTTTAAAGTTCTTTTACTATTACCTTCAGGGAAAACAATTCTGGGAAGAGAATAAGAACAAGCTTTATTTTTACGTTTTACTCTATTGATAATCTCCCTTATAAACCCCCTTCTCCTTCCCTGGAAGGAAGCCAGCTTCAGTTTATACTTTTCAAAGTTAGTAATCGGCTTTCGGGCCACACCGGACTCCATAGCTGCCTTGGCTACAGCCGGAGCCACTCGAGTGAGTACCCTCATGTCAAAAGGCTTTGGCAAAATATAATTAGGGCCAAAGCGAAAAACCTCATCCTGATAAGCACGGGACACACTATCCGGTACATCCTCTCTAGCCAACTCCGCCAAAGCGAAAACAGCTGCTTTCTTCATTTCTTCGTTGATATGAGTGGCGTGCACATCCAAAGCCCCTCTAAAAATAGAGGGAAAGCCCAAAACATTATTAACCTGATTGGGATAATCACTTCTTCCGGTGGCAACAATCACATCCGGTACTGTTTTCCTGGCCAGATCAGGCTTTATTTCAGGGTCAGGGTTAGCCATGGCAAATACAATAGGTTTCGATTTCATGGTTTTCAGCATATTCGGCGTGAGTACATCCTTAACGGAAAGACCAATAAAAACATCCGCATCCTGAACGGCATCTGCCAAACTTCTTTTGGAGGTTTTAACGGCAAATTCTTTCTTGTAAATATTCATGTTCTCTTTTCGTCCGGAATAGATAACCCCCTTTGAATCACACATAATAATATTTTCTTTTTTCACTCCCAGACTGATAACCAAATGGGCACAGGCAATCGCCGCCGCACCGGCTCCATTAAACACCACCTGAACTTGATCTAATTTCTTATCCACAATATGACAGGCATTCAAAAGAGCGGCGGCTGTAATAATAGCGGTACCATGCTGGTCATCATGAAAAACAGGAATACTTAGAGCCTCCTCCAATCGCTTTTCTATCTCAAAACAATCAGGAGCGGCGATATCTTCCAGATTAATTCCACCAAAAGTGGGTTCCAATGCCTTACAGACAGATATAAACTCTTCCACTGTTTTCACTTTCAATTCAATATCAAATACATTAATACCGGCAAACTGCTTGAATAAAATTCCTTTACCTTCCATAACCGGCTTGGCGGCCAAAGGCCCGATATTTCCCAAGCCAAGTACAGCACTTCCATTGCTGATCACAGCCACTAAATTGCCTTTAACCGTATAGTCATAAACAGTGTCCGGTTTTTCCGCAATTTCCCGACAAGGAGCCGCCACCCCGGGACTGTAAGCCAAAGACAGCTCATCATCCGTATCAACAGGCTTACTGGGGACCACCAGAATTTTACCCTTTGGCTCCTGTTTATGATACACCAAGGCTTGTCTATCCATCCGCTGCGAAGTTTTTAGTTTTTCTTTTTTTTTCACTATTTAATTCCTTTACAAAAAAGGCACAAAAGTAATTTATATCAATCTTGTTTGAAAATTACCGCCTTTCAAGATAATCTCCTTCTGTTTGAAGAACAGCAAGCGTAAAGTTCAAACCAAAGCGGTTTAAACATAACTGTATTTAATGATAATGGGAACACATAATGTCCGAAAATAATGAAGATGCCGTTATTGTTGAGGGTTTTCGCACCCCTTTTGTGAAATCCGGCAAAAACTTTGAAAATATGTCAGTGGAAGAGTTAGCCTCCCACACACTTAGAGAACTGCTGGAGCGAACACAGATAGACCCGAAAGAAATAGAAGGTGTGATTTTAGGCAACACTGTAAATTCCATGGACAGTCCCAATCTGGCACGTACTGTATCTTTGTTATCCGGCCTTCCCGCTTCTGTCTCTGCAACAACAGTAAAAAGAATGGATATTTCATCACTGGAAAGTGTGGTTTCAGCAACAATAAAAATCAAAGCCGGCCTTGCAAATACAATGATTGCAGGGGGTGTCGAAAACATGTCTCAAATGCCGATTTTACTGAATTCCGGTATGACAAAAATAATAAAACAAATTATGCAATCCAAAACATGGATAGAAAAAGCAAAGCAAACGCTTTCTTTACGCTTATCCGACTTGAAACTCCAGTTTGCAGACAAAAAAATACTTATTGATTCTTTTTCCGGTCTGCACCAGGAACAAATAGCCAAGGCTCTATCTGATAACTTTCATATATCCCGTAAAGAACAGGATGAATTTACCTTAATGAGTTTCGAAAAAGCCTTGGCAGCACAAAAAAAGGGAAAATGGAAAGAGGAAATCGTACCCGTATTTCCTCCACCTGATTTCGAATGGGTGGAAGAAGATACAGAGTTGGAAAATAAACCCTCTTTACACCAATTATCCGAACTACCTTCTTTTTTTGACAAAGACCATGGAACTGTCACTTCCGGCAACAGCAGTTTTCCTGCAGACGGAGCCGTTTTATTTTTAATAATGAGTAAAGAAAAAGCAAAGGCCTTAGGGTATCAGCCTCTTGCCTCCATTCATTCCTTTGCCTGTATAGGTACAGAATCTCATACTCAGGGACTGGGACCGGTCTATGCTTCAGAGAAAGCTCTGAAGCAAGCCCATCTTCAGATAAAAGATATTAATTTATTTGAAATAAATGAGGCTTTTTCCGCTCAAGCACTGGCTTGTCTAAAGGCTTTTGAATCTTCCGCTTTGACTGAAAATTCCACCTCGTTGGGAGCTGTGGACCCTTCAAAATGTAATGTGAATGGAGGGTCCTTGGCCCTGGGCAATCCCTTAAGCGCCACTACAGCGAGGATGATCTTGAGTTTAACAAAAGAAATGAAAAGACAACAAGTGGAATGGGGGCTTGTCACTTCCGGTATGTGTGAAGGCCAGGCCGGTGCTTTCATACTTAAAAATATTTCTTAATTAGGGCAAGTTTAGAGGAGATAATAACAACAGATGCAAACAACTATATTGAAAAAAACGTCATCACTGTGGACTTGAGTTTCGTCATTTCCGCATAGGCGGGAATCCAGAATGAAAGAAGGATAATACAAAAATGATAGAAGATATAAAATTAAGAATAGAAAAAAATATAGCGGTCATTGATTTTAATCAGGTGGATTGTTTCATTTTCTCCCAAAACCTTCGGCAACAACTGAAGACTCATATAGAAAATATTATTAAAAATCCTCCTGTTCATGTAGCCATACTTAATTTCAGAAATACAAAACCTGTAAATATTAAAGAAATTGAGAAAATTCATGGACGGGAAAAATGGGAAAGACTTTTGGACGAAGTGCATGAACTTTTTCACCTCATTGAAGATGCAAATGTATCCTGGATAGCCACCATTCATGGCGCTTGTCTTGGACCTTACCTTGAGCTTATACTGACCTGTGATTACCGGATCGCTGATTTCCATGAAAGCACTACATTCGGTTTCCCTGAATTACCTTTGGGATTGATCCCCGGTTTTGGAGGCTGCATCCGGCTTCCCCACTTAATAGGCGTAAAAAAATCTTTGGAAATGATTTTAAAAACTCACAATGCTTCCTCACGGGAAGCTTATAAAATGGGTTTGTTACAGGAAGTGACTCATCCTGCGGATTTAAAAACACAGGCAC
This sequence comes from Bdellovibrionales bacterium, assembly GCA_028283955.1. Taxonomy (GTDB): domain Bacteria; phylum Bdellovibrionota; class Bdellovibrionia; order Bdellovibrionales; family UBA1609; genus JANQSP01. Next base: position 4,026 of record JANQSP010000062.1, on the reverse strand, counting down.
AGATTTTAGCTGAAAGAATCAATAAGGGAGACATTCCACCCAAACCATTAAAAAAATATAACCCTACTCGTTTTTTGGACAAACTGTTTGAAATACCTGTAAGCCGACAAATACTATTTTACCGAACAAAAAGACAGATCATGGCGGAAACAAAAGGCTTTTACCCGGCACCTTTAAAAGCTCTGGAAGTAATAAAAAAAACCTATCCTGCAAAATCCTTAAAGACAACACTCAAAGAGGAAAGTGATGCTTTCTGTGATCTCCTTGTTTCTCCTATAACAAAGCACTTAATGTCCCTACACACAACTAAAAAGGAAATGACTGAGTTACCTTCCGATTCTTCGGAGATAACATCATCCTCACAACAACCATCATCTCCGCAAAGCTCATCATTCCCGCAAAGCTCGTCATTCCCGCGTAGGCGGGAATCCAGCCAGGCAGCATCCTCGCTCAAACCCGGCACAATAACACCAAATAAAATCGCTGTTATGGGTGCAGGAACTATGGGAGGAGGAATCACCTACTGGTTAGCCAACCAGCATCTTCCTGTATTACTAAAAGATATTCATGCTCCTTCTTTATCCTCTACACTAAGATTAGTTCACTCCATGTGGGATAAACAACTACATACACATACATTTAATTTCTTCAAAAAAAAGAACGAGAACCAATACTCTCATTTAACATACGCAACCTGTTTACCGGAAAAAAAAATAAACAGTAAAAAGACCCGGGCTTCGAAAATACGACCACAAATGGATTATTCCGGATTTCAAAACGCAGACCTGGTAATTGAAACAGTTGTTGAAGACTTAAAAATCAAACAAAAAGTTATCTCTGAAACCGCCCCTCATCTTTCCGATAAATGCTTATTCGCCACCAATACCTCCTCTCTTAGTGTAACTGAATTGGCAAAAGCACACCCGGACCCCAGCCGGTTTCTGGGATTGCATTTTTTCTATCCTGTGCATCAAACCCCTCTTGTGGAAATAATACGAGCAGAACAAAGTAGCGATAATACCATTACCTCCGCATCCCAATGGATGAAAGCCTTAGGTAAAGTCCCTTTCATTGTAAAAGACAAACCGGGTTTCCTTGTGCACCGCCTGTATATGCCTCTCATATCAGAAGCTTTATGGCTATTGCATGAAGGAGCCCCTATCCAACAAATTGACCAGGTGTACAGTTCTTTTGGTTTTTCCATGGGCCCTTTTCGCTTAATGGATGAACTGGGGCTGGACATTTGTATGAAATTGATAAAATCTTTTGAAGCAACTCATTTCCCTAAAAATATTTCAAACCTAAAGCCGATTTTTCTGGGAAAGAAAAATAAGAACGGATTTTACATTTACAATAACAAGCTACAGGTAGAATCCGTGAACAACCTGATATACCAGGATTTAAACTTAAAACCGAATCCTAAAAATTTACCTGAAACGGAATGCCTTGAAAGAGGTCTTTACCGTATGGTCAATGAAGCTGCCTGTATTTTGAAAGAACAGGTAGTAAAATCAGCAACAGAGTTGGACCTAGCTTTAATTTTGGGAATGGGGTTTCCCGCTTTTCGTGGAGGCTTACTTAAATACGCTGATGAGGTCAGTTTAAAGACAATTACCGCCGGCCTAAATAACTTTTCCATAAAGTGGGGAAAACGGTTCCATCCCTCCACCGCCTTTTTAGAACAAGTGGAAAAAGGCAAAGGTTTTTACGGAAATTCTCTCTAATTTATGGCCGATCACACAAAAAAACATTAAAACTACCTTTTATCTGCCGAAAAGAGTTAAAATAAAAGAGGTGTTAATATGATTAAAATAATATTATTTTCAGTAGCATTATGGCTTGTCGGTTGTGCGGAACCTTCCAAATATGGAAATAATTCCGGTCAGAATAACAATGGTATAAGTAACTACGACCCGGAATACCACGGAGGATCCCCTGATTCCACTTTCCCCAATAGCTCTTGTGGTGCATCCGGAAAATGGGGAGGGATAACTTGTGGAAGCAACTCCAACAAGGATGACGGCTTTTTAAACTTCCTATCGAATGGCACAGACATCACTTCCGAAAAATCTATCGGAGATATCAGTTGCAACCCCAGTAATACAGGTGGAATTCTATTCCGAATGAAAGTGGTTTTAAATGCTTCATTTGATCCAGGAGGAGAGAATGATAATATCACAATGCAACCTTCTTCCACACTTGAAATCATTATTCACGATTCATTAAAAGAATATCAACCCATCAGTGCCGTATTTGAAGGCTTAAGTGGAGAGGTCAACGGCAATAATGCCACACTTGATTTTATTTATTCAGGGACAGAGATAACAACCAAAAAAGGTAATAAATTTCATTCCGGCAGAAAACAACTGAAACTGGAAGGCACTTTTAATGCTCAAACATTCGAAGGCACTATTTATTTCGAAAATGAGAAATATTGGGACGGAAGAACCCCTGGAGCCAAAGGTACTTTAGGTAAGTTCAAAATCGCCACCTGTTCTGTCTTCACCTCCAATTAATGTCATTCCAGACCCCCGCCTGCGCGGGGGCAGGCTTTGATCCGGAATCCAGAAAAGTAATTATCTTCTCTCAAGTTTGTTTCATCATTCCCGCGAAAGCGGGAATCAAAAGCTCAGATATGCGTTTTGACCTGCTTTTGCCTTGAAAGAATATGTATCTCAATATGGATTATTGTTCCTACACAAGCTTGTCACTGCGAACTTGAGCTTTGTCACTCCAGACTCGATCCGGAATCCAGAAAAAGTGCTTTAGTTTTTTAAGTGTCCTTCCGATAAAAACCAAGATGAAACTAGTATCAAATTTTTTACTTTCAAACATAACAAATATTTTTTCTCATCTTGGAAAAAAGTTTTTCTCTCCTTTTCCCTATATGAAACATAACTCTCCTAAATTGGGGGGGGGGGGGGGTACCCCTCTATGAGAAAACTTATTACCCTCATAAAAAAATCACTTCACTCTTTTTATTCCCACATTAGATGTTTATTTTCCAAGAACACAATAGCTTTACGACATCTAAAATATCTTTTACTTCCATTGTGCTGCTTTACTATATTTCTACATTCTTCCGGTTATGCAGATTCGTGTAATAACAGTCACACACTTGACTCTCTTATACAATGTTGCAATGACAAAAAACAAGAATTTGGCACATTCTGGAAGTGCGAGTGCAACGCACATGCTGTACTAATCAATAGAACAACTCCAATTCAGAACCCCCAAGTACAGTCTATTTTAAAAGACATTAATAAATGTATAGAAGAAGCAGAAAAAAAGCAGCAGCAAGAAGGATGTAAGGACTCTTGTAATTTGTATGTAACAAATACTACTGACGGTTGTATTGGCTCTAGAAATGAAATGAATGGACAATGTTCAACAATTTGTCAAAATAATGCTGAAATAAGAACAGCATGGTATGAGAGGGATACTGAAGATAGTTATGATGTAGACCCTTCTCTTTATTATGACTTTGAAAATGAGTTAAATAGAAACAATTGCTTAAATGAAGCTGAAAGGGCTTTTATAAAATCCTATACAGAACAATGTTCAGATAAAATCAAAGAAATCGAAAGAGTAAAAGGAACAAATGCCACCCTTATTTGTAAAGAAGGAGGCGACAAAGATAACACTGGTTGTAAGAATTACTGCGACGGAAGAGCTAAATCGGATTTTAAAAAAGGTGAATTTTCTAACGATGCACTAGTAGATTTTCATACTAATGAAGATCTCAACGATGGGGGAAGAGAAGCTTTATTTGGCAAAGGAACAATTCACATGTATCGATCAATCCTCAGGCCAAAGTCTGACATAGATACTGTAGCAAGGCTTGCTTTAGAAGGTCGGGGTACTAACAGTGGTTTAAAAATCCATATCAACTCTTCCACTGCTGTGATCACAAGTGACGGAACGAGTGCAGGTCTATCCTGGTGGAGTTGCAAGAAAAATGATCCTTGTAGAGGGGAAATAGCTCGTGCCCTGGATGAAGCTGCAAAGGTCTGTGCTGAAAGACAA
>JANQSP010000058.1 GCA_028283955.1 Bdellovibrionales bacterium | reverse complement strand
TAGTTCATCAGAACACAGAATCTTTTTTAGATAAGATGAGAGGAATAAAAAAGGTGATGACAGCTAAAGGATGTGGGGCCATGGGAGCGGAAGTGGTGGTGGTTTTCTTTGATCCAAAAGACAGGGAAGAGGTGAGAGTCTCTTTAAAAGAGACAAATATTATAGCTAATTCTAATAATTTAGACTCTGGAGTGAAAGTACTTTCTTAATTTCTCCTATACAGGAATATCACCGTTTTCTGATATATTTTGCTTTTGGTAACTGTATATCTATGAAGTCAAAAGACAGCTCAAAAGCTCAGACATGCGTTTTGCCACAGAGCGGGCTAGCCCCGCTCGTGTGTCAAAGCCGAACTCGTTTTGACCTGCTTTTGCCTTCATAGATATCATTTATCAATTGTGAATAATAATGTATGTATTACTTAGGAAAATAGTTTGCCGGCAGAGGGTTCTAGCGAGTTGGTTTTCTACCAAGGAAAACAAGGAGCGTCCCGATAGAGGCAAAGCTATTTTCCTAAGTAAAAAGATACTTTATAGAATATATAAAATTCGGTATAAGAGGAAATATGACATTAGGTAAAAATATCTGGGAGGCTTTGGCTCCTTCTAATCTGGCTTTGATTAAATACGCAGGGAAAAAAGACAAGAGCAATATACCTCTTAACCCTTCCCTGTCTTATACTTTGGATAATTTGGTTACCAAAGTGCGAATCTCCCCTATAGAAGATTCCGAAGATAAATGGGAAGCTCTTAAGGATAAGGAGTATTTTCCTATTCAGCTTTCTCCTCCTGCTGTTGAAAGGTTTTTGAATTTTTTTCAATTTTTAAAAGAAATTTTTCAGGTTTCCGGTTCTTATCTTGTACAGTCCGCTAATAACTTTCACGCCTCTGTCGGGGCGGCCAGTTCCGCTTCCAGTTTTTGCGCTCTCACTCTTGCCACTCACAAGATGGCTTTGTCCTGTTCAACAGATCCTGAGTCAGTGGAAAGCTTTACTCCTTCCTGTCTGTCTATACTGAGTCGTCGTGGCTCCGGTTCCTCCTGTCGTTCCTTTTTTCGTCCCTGGGCTTTATGGGAAGAAGAGGGGGCTCGTCCACTTACCCTGCCTTTTGAAAATTTAATACATAAGTTGGTTTTAGTGGATGAAAAAAGTAAGCCGGTCTCCTCTTCGGAAGCACATGAGGAAATTCTCACAAGCCCTGTTTTTGAGGGACGGGTACAAAGGGCAAAAGATCGTTTATCTGCATTGCTATCCGCTTTGAATGAACAAAACTGGAAAGTTTGTTTTGAAATTGTGTGGGATGAATTTCAGGACTTACACCAACTGTATGAAACATCCGGTATTGTATATCGTAATGAGAAAAGCCATGAGGTCCTTAACGCAATCAAAATATTTTGGAAAAAAGAAAAACACGGGCCTTTGGTAACCATGGATGCGGGCTCTTCCGTGCATTTGCTTTATCGCTCTGACCAAAAGAAAATGGCCGCTCGTCTTTTTTCTTAAATTAAATTTCCTTTTAAAAGAAAGTGGTCTTCCCGTGAAGTATATTCTTCCCACAAAGTATGTCATTCCCGCAGAGTTCGTCATTCCCGCGTAGGCGGGAATCCAGTTTTTCTGGATCCCCGTTTTTACGGGGATGACGTGTTTTCCTGGGGATGACGGTTCTTCTCTTAAAGCATGTTATTCTTTTGTAGTGTGGAGTATAATATGTAACAGTTCTTAACAGTTTTGTATCTTTTACACTGATCCGTTCAGTATCTTGTGTTGCTCTCTTCTTCCTGATAAATTTCTTTATGTTTTCAAATATTTAAAGTATTTTGTTTTCCCGCGATTAAGAGGGGTTTCAGTTGAAAAACACAAGTGTTTATTTTTTTAAAGACCTTTCTTTTGTTTCTTTATTCAAACAGGTGTTCTTTTTTCTGTTTGTAATTTCTTTTTTTTACTGGCCGTCCTTTTCCTATTCAGCTGCCGTCGGGAGTGCTCCCCCTCCTGGTAGATGTCAACAGGTCGCGTTTGGAGGGATTCAAAATGTTCTTGAAAGTTTAATCAGGAAAGTTTCTTTGAATGAGGCCATTCCCATACAGCTTACTTCCTGTGGAGCAAACTGCGCTCAAATAGAGTCCTCTCTGACAAGTCTTCCCAGAATTATAAGGATTAATCCCGATATTGAGTCTCCTGTTCAGGAAGGTCACATTCTCACGATTCCCCCTCCAGGTAGAATTGATAATCCGGTCATGATGGAGAACATGATAAGAAGACTGTTGATCGGACATGAGCTTCACCCCTATATTTCCATTCCTTCGGAAGACACGGCTCTTCGTCCCGCCCAACAAATGGCCATAGATAGTTTTAGAGAGTCTTTGGACTCCGGTTATCGTAGTTTTCTTCATGTTGCCCCTACAGGGATGGGTAAAGGAATTGTGTTGGCTAAAAATCTTCTTGAAAAGCTGGGGAGGGAGTCTTCAAAAAAAATCTCTTTTATTACAGAGGATAAAATTAAAATAGTGGATCAATTAACTGATGAAATTCAATCTGAAGCTCAGAAGGTGAATTTCAACTTAAAGCAACTCCACTGGATTGCCGGAGAAGGCAGGAGCTTTGCTGAAGAGGTTCGCCAGGCTCTTTCATCCGAGCAGCCAACAGTGGTGACTATAACCAATAGAAGTTTCATCATTCAGTTGGACAGACTGAGAGAAGAGGACTTGCCCCTTTATGAAAAGCTTCTTGAAAACCTGGATGGTATTTACATTGATGAAGTTCACCATCTTGGGGCCCCCAGAACTTTGGAATTTGTTCTTAACTTACAAAACAAAACTCAAGCTTTTGTTTATGGTTCCACGGCGACCCCTGTTCACAGGGACGTGGAGATTCAGGGTCTTTTCCAAAAAGTGCATTGGTCTTATTTGGAGGAAAGAAGTTTTGATACCTATCCTCCCTCTATGGTGGTGGATCAGCTTAAACGCAGTATTGAGAGAGGGGATATTACACCTTTTAACGACGTTTATGTTTTCCTGGGTGAGAATATGGTGGATATAAGCCGTACGCCTTTTTTTATTCAGAGAAGAGACAGTTGGCCTTTTTCTATTAACCCCCATTACTATGGTCAGCTGAAGGAAAATTTATCCGGTATTTTTGAATCCAATAAAAAGGGAATGATTATTGTATCCACTATCAGAGAGGCTGAAGATATTACTGCCTTTTTTAACAGAGAAGTCAGTGACATCACCTTTGAAGCGTATCATTCGGGTATGAGACCGGAATTAAGAGAGGCGGTTTTTGAAAATTCCAGGGAACAGGAGGCTCATTATATTGTGGCCGTGAGGGCTTTGGATGAGGGGGTGAACCTGCCTCATTTATCGGCTTATATTGATCTCAACTCTCATGTTTCCGTGAAGCAAATGGTTCACAGGATGGGACGTGTTTTAAGACCCGCCTTGGGTAAACTGAGGGCGGATATTTTCATATTATCTTCTTATAGAAATTTTGAAGCCATACAGGAGTTAATGGATAGTGTTACACGGATTCGGGAAGCAGCACTACCTCCTTCTGGAGATAATAGCGCCACTCCTGCCAGACGGCGTCTCAGGGAATTGGCGGATCGGTCGTATAATCTTTTCTTACAACAACGACAGTTCTGGCTTAGTGAACGTCAGGGAAGAAGAAGAGTTAATGAAGTGGAAGATAATAGTTTATTGGAGGACTATTTTAATTATGTTGCGGAAGTGAGAAGGTGGTTTCCCCGTCTTCCTTCTGCCAGACAGGACGCTCTCATTCAGGAATTTAAAAGAACCGGAGATATTGACATTCGAAATAAAATTATCTCCCATAATCATGGTCTTGTAAGTAGGGTTGTACGGAAATACAGGTGGGCTCTTTCTTCAACCGTTGAAATGATGGACCTCGTTCAGGCGGGTAACGAAGCTTTAATGAACGCCCTTGAAGCTTATAAACCGGAACGGGGATATCGTTTCAGCACGTTTGCTGTTTCTTATATTGAAAGGGAAATTAGATCATTTTGTTTTGATCAGGCTCATATTGTTAGGATGGGCAGCTCAAGTGAGCATGGCAGGGTGTTTTTTAATCTTGAAAGGCAAAGAGATCATTTTGTCTCTCAAGGCATTCCTTTTAATGAACATCTGGCAGCGGAAAATTTAAGCACGGAAAGAACAACAGTCCGGCCTGAAACCGTGAGGTGGATGAATAATCATTTACAGGACCCTATCTCTTTTGATCAGCCTGTTCCAGAACGAAGAAACCCCGTAAGGTCTTTTGAAGAGGACTTGATTGAAGAAACGAGAACTTTTGAGGAGGTTTATAACCCCAGAAACTTCTCTGTTGAGGAAGTTGTAGCCGCTCAGCAGGTTCTTGAAGGTGTAAAACATCACATTAGAAGATTTTTATCTAATTTGTCCCCCCGGCAGCAGGATATTTTTATAAAACGAATATTGATCTCACCTCCTATTTCAACATATGAACTTGCGGAAACCCATGGTGTTGTTGCTGGTCGTATACAGCAAATAGAAAATAGATTGAAGCGTAGATTTAATCGTCCCTCACAGTGGATGAATAGTGAAATATGGCAAGCAAGAAACAATTTCACTCTTGCTGACTCGCCAAGACACTTTGTCAATGATGTGAATGCTTATACGGAGTATTACTTTGGAAAGTCTTTCCATGAATATTTTTCTTTTACCCGGCCTTTTGAAGAAGTTATCAAATATAGAGAGGTTATTGATTTTTTTGAGAGGCACTTTAATTCTTTCTTACGGGAATTATCTCCTATGGAGAGAGACATTTTCCAAACCCTTGAACATCCTCCGGAAATGACAGTAAACCATGATAATATCGCCGTTAAATATAATATATCTTCTGCACGCGTAGAGGAAATTAAGGTGTCTTTGATGCATAAATTGAGACGTGAAATCATCACAAGTGAAGATAATTCAGAAGCAATAAACCGATTAAAAGATGAATTTTCACCATTTTTAAATATTTATGATTTTGAAATAAACTTAAGAAGTATTCTTAAATCGATAAGGGAAACCGGACAGGAGACCGCCAGGGAAGGAGATATGGGGGAAGAGGGTTCATCACTATAACTTTTTTTATATGTTTTTTAGTAAAAAGACTTGGGTTGACATTTCGCTTTAAGAAGTTTTATCATTTAAAACTCAGAAATAATTAACATAAAAACAAAAAAAGAGGAGGCTTCAATGCTGGGAGTAGGGGATATATTTCCTTCTTTTAAAGTGAAAGCGACAGTTTCATCCGAAAAAGATTTGGATAAGGCGTTTACTGATGTGGATAATTCCACTTATAAAGACAAGTGGTTGGTTTTTTTCTTTTACCCAAAGGACTTTACTTTTGTCTGTCCTACAGAATTAAAAGGTTTTGCAAAACTGCATAAAGAGTTTCAGGATAGAAACACACAGGTTTTAACCGGTTCTACGGATTCCGAATTTGTACATCATGCCTGGAGAAGACAGGAAAAGGATTTACAGGACCTTCCTTTTCCCATGCTGGCGGATGTGAAGCGGGAGTTAACGGCTTCTCTTGGAATTTTGGACCCCAATGAGGGAGTGGCTCAAAGAGCGACTTATATTGTGGACCCGCAAGGGACTATTCGTTTTGTTTATGTCACGGATCTGAGTGTGGGGCGTAATCCGCAAGAGGTATTGAGGATTTTGGATGCTCTTCAAACCGGAGAGCTTTGTCCTTGTGACTGGCAACAGGGGGAGCAGACTTTATGAGCGGGAAAATAAAAGGCAGTAAAGAGGTAATGGACCTTTTAGGTCGTATTTACCAGTCTGAGATAGCGGGAGTGAACCGCTATCTGCATTACTCTTTTATGATAATGGGATATAACCGTATCCCGATTCAAAACTGGTTTCGGGAACAGGCTCAGGAAGCCATTACGCATGCCACTCTTATTGGTGAAAAGATCACCTCTCTTGGAGGGCATCCTCCTATTTTATCCTCTCATGTAAAGGAAGGGCCCAACCACAGTATTAAGCAGTTGCTGGAGGAGAGCCTTCATTTTGAAGAGGAGGCCATTCAGATGTATAAAGACTTGGCGAATCTGGCTGAAAAGGCAGGGGACATTGCTTTAGAGGAAATGGCCCGCTCTCTTGTCAAGGAAGAGGTGGAGCACGCGGATGAGATCCGAAAGATGCTTATAAAACCTGATTAGTTCTTGATTCTGGGGAAAAGAGGAGGGAGTTCCTGAATTTTCTCACCGCCTTTGGGAAAAGCGCCACTTTGAAAATGTTTAAGTGGCCATTCTTCAGGGCAGGATAGACTTTCCAACAATTGTTTCATTTTTTTAGGCATAACCGGTTTTAATAATACAGAGGAGAGATAAATAATTTCCAGGGCCGCTCTTAAAACTTTTGCTGTGTCCTCTTTGTTGCTTTTGACTGTTTTCCATGGAGCGTTTTGTTCCAGAAATTTATTAGTCTCATTAAGTAAATGAATAATTCTTTCCAGAGCCGAATGAGGCTTGAGGGAGAGGATACCCTCTTTAACTTCTTCAGTGGTTTTGGTTCCCAGTTCTTTTAAGCTTTCTATATTGTCTGTCGCCTTACCTGCCTTCCTTTCCGGAATTTGAGAGTTAAAATGCTGATGAATCATTTTTGTGGTTCGACTGATTAGATTACCTAAATTGTTGGCCAGGTCTTCATTGATCCGACGGGTGATAAGGGAGTGGGATACAGGAGCGTCATTTCCCATAGGGATATCCCGGGTAAGAAAGTAGCGGAGACTGTCTGAATCAAAAGACTGTAAAAGGGCCAAGGGGTCCATAGCATCCCCTTTTGATTTGCTCATTTTTTCCTGAGACTGATTTAGAAGCCAACCATGAGCCAGGACAGTTTTGGGAAGTCGGATACCTAGCGCCATTAAAAGACAGGGCCAATAAACACAGTGAGTGAGGAGAATATCTTTTCCTATAACGTGTAAGGCGCCTGTATCCTCCCACCATTTTTCAAATTCCCCTTCTCGGTCTTTTTGTTGATAACCCACTCCCGTGGTGTAGTTCAAAAGAGCATCCACCCATACATAGGTGACATAGTCTGTATTAAAAGGAATTTCCACTCCCCAATCCAGGCGGCTTTTGGGGCGGCTGATACATAAGTCCTCTAAATCCTGCTTTAAAAAACCCAGCACTTCATTTTTTCTATAGGAGGGTTGGATAAAGTCCGGATGTTTTTCTATGTGTTCAATCAAAGGCTTTTGGTAGGCGGACATTTTGAAGAAATAGTTTTTTTCTTTTATTTTTATAACTTCTTTGCCCGTCGGGGACTTTCCATCTACAAGGTCTTTTGAAGTGTAGAAGATCTCTTCACTGACACAGTACCAGCCTTCATAAGTGGATTCATAAATAAGCTGTTTATTGTAAAGACTCTGAAGGCATTTTTGAACAGCCCGCTTGTGCCAGGAAGAGGTAGTTCTGAAAAAAAGATTGTAAGAAATATCCAGTAATTTCCAAACTTTTTCAAAATTACCCGCCATTTCATCACAATAACTCTGAACGGGTATGTTTTTTTGTTTGGCGGACTGACTGCATTTTTGACCATGTTCATCAGTGCCGGTCAGCAGGAAAGTCTCATACCCCATAAGTTGGTGATAGCGACTCAAAACATCGGCAATAACTGTGCTATAAGCTGTCCCCAGGTGAGGTTTGTCATTGATATAGTAAAGAGGAGTTGTAATATAAAAACGATTCATTATTGTTTAGGATATGAAATTAAGTAAGAGAATAAGTAATGTATCCATCCTTATAAAAAATTTTATGGTACAAAGTAGGGTAATTCAAGCTTGCCATATTGAAACTTTCAACGCATAAAGTTAGAATACCTTTAATTTGCAAAAAGAGACTTGGCGAAGTTGTGTATTTTTTGTAACAGGTTTTGTTGCCTTAAGAGGGCAATAGTTTGTATGGGGATTTTTTGAAGAGAATTTTTTAAATATATTGTCACTTAAAATAAGGGAGTTTATTTATGCCAGCGAAAAAAAAGAAAGTGGAAAAGAAAAGTAAGCCAGCGAAAAAATCAGGTACGGGTAAGGCGAACAAAAAAGTAAAATCGGTAAAAGCCACCAAGTCTGCTAAAGCCACCAAGGCGGCAAAGAGCACTGTAAAAAAAGGGAAGAAGGCGACACCTAAAAAAACAGCGGGACCTTCTAAAGCGGTTAAAAAATCAACTTCTAAAACAGTGGCCACCAAGGGAACTTCAAAAAAGAAAGCGGAGACAGTCAAAAAGCCTTCCGTAAAAAAGGCGGAGAAGAAGAAAGCCACCGTAAAGAAAACAAAAACCTCGGCAGCACAAACAGCAGCCAGTAAGAAAGAAGAAAAGGCAAAACAGGAAAACCAAAAGAAATGGGAGGGTTTTTATAAGAAAGCAAAAGATATTAAGCCGGTGATTTTTAAAATTTCAAATCAATTCCAGCCCAAGACAGCAATGAATCATCCGGTTTTTGGTTGGGGCTGGGTTGTCAGTAATAAAAATGATCGTCTGGAAGTGGTCTTTGAGGATAAAACAAGAATTCTTTTATCCAATCAGCAACTGGAAAGCAGTAAAAAATTAACAAAGGGTAAAACCAGAAGTACAAAGTGACGCTCTTTTGTCTTCTCCGGAAAGGGAATTTTTTCTATGTCCAAGTCTGAGTTAGTTCAATTTGACGGTCAAATCGTAAAAGTATGCTCTAATGGCTTGTACAAGGTTCAATTGGATAATAAAGATATTGAAGTGTCGGCCCGACTGTGTGGTAAGATGCGAAGATATAATATTCAGGTTGTTAATGGGGATCGGGTCACGGTTGGTTTTTCACCCCATGATCTCACTTTAGGTTTAATAATATATAGATATCGGTAAATATTTCCGCTTATAGTGAATTTTAGGGAGTAGCAGCCCTGAACAGGAAGATGTTGTATTGCGAATGGGGAGAGGATAACTGTGCTTTTTCATTTTTTTTGTTTGTATATTTTAAGAAGCTTATTAAGATTTTGAATATAGTTCCCGATGAGTCGGGCTATCAGGGAAAATAATATGGCAGTGGAAAAAAAAGGTAAAAAACTGGTTATTGTGGAATCACCGGTAAAAGCAAAAACCATTAGTCGTTTCCTGGGAAAAGACTACATGGTGGAATCCTGTATGGGACATATAAGAGATCTGCCCAGCTCTCCGAAAGAGCTTCCGGAAAAATTTAAGAAAAAACCCTGGGCGCAATTTGGTGTGGATGTGGAAAATAACTTCCATCCTTTTTACTGTGTCCCCGGAGAAAAGAAGGAAGTAGTAAAAAAATTAAAAGAGAAAATTAAGTCGGTAAAAGAGCTTATCTTGGCTACAGATGAAGACCGTGAAGGGGAAAGCATTTCCTGGCATCTTCAGGAAATTTTAAAACCCCGAATTCCCGTAAAAAGAATGGTTTTTCATGAAATAACAAAAACAGCTATTGAGGAAGCGTTAAGAAATTTTCGGCCGGTGGACAATAATCTGGTCCAGGCTCAGGAGGCCAGGAGGATTTTGGATCGCCTGGTGGGTTATAGTATTTCACCGGTTTTATGGAAAAAAGTGACTCGTGGGCTTTCTGCCGGACGGGTGCAGTCTGTAGCGGTTTCTCTTGTGAGTGAAAGAGAGTTGGAGCGGTTGTCTTTTAAAAAAACTGTTTATTGGGATTTGTCGGCGGACAATAAAAAAGGGGAAAGTACTTTTAAGAGTCGTCTGGTTTCCCATAAAGGGAAACGCCTGGTTCGCAGTGCCGATTTTGACAGCACCACCGGAGAGTTAAAGAAAAAAGATGTGTTACTAATGGATGAAAAAGCGGCACTTCGGTTAAAGAAAGATTTGGGAGGGAAAGATTTTCAGGTTATAGAGGTGGAAAAAAAACAAGTCACAAGAAGACCACCACCGCCTTTTATTACATCCACTCTTCAGCAGGAATGTAACAGAAAACTAAGATTCTCTTCCAAGCAGACAATGAGCCTGGCTCAAAAACTCTATGAACAGGGTCTTATTACTTATATGAGAACGGACTCCACCTTTTTATCTTCGCAGGCTTTACAAGCCACCCGTTCTGAAATTTCCCGTTCGTATGGGAAAGAACAACTTCCCTCAACTCCACGGGTCTATCGTAAAAAAGCCAAAGGGGCACAGGAAGCTCATGAGGCTATACGTCCGGCAGGGGAGCGTTTTGTCATACCGGGTAAAACAGGCTTAAGCGGGCAGATGTTGAGTCTTTACGAAATTATCTGGAATAGAACTCTGGCTTCCCAGATGAGGGACTGTATTCAAAACCAAGTGCAGATAAAAATGAAAGCAGGGCAGTCGGTATTTCAAAGCTCAGGGATGTCTATTCATTTCCCCGGGTTTTATCTTGTTTATAAAGATCAAAAAACAGATGAAGTGCAACTGCCGGTTTTAAAGAAAGGGGATAATGTCAAGTGTTTAAAGATAGAGGAACTTAGACATGAGACAAAACCTCCCGCCCGTTATACGGAAGCTTCTCTCATTCAAAAACTGGAAAAAGAAGGGGTGGGACGTCCTTCCACTTACGCCAGTATTATAGGCACTATTCAGGATAGGGGTTATGTGGAGAAAAAGCAAAATACGCTTATTCCCACTTTTACAGCTTTAGTTGTAAGTCGCTTTTTGGAAAAAAACTTTCCGGACTATGTGGATATGCAATTCACTTCTGAGATGGAAAAGGATTTGGACGATATTGCCCGTGGTAAAAAAGATCATGTGAAGTATCTGAAGTCGGTTTATCTGGGGTCAAAGGGGTTAAAAAAGCTCATTGACACCCGGGAAAAACAAATGAAAGAAAAAACTTTCCGGTCTCTGACTCTGAAAGGATTTGAAGATTACACTTTTAATGTGGGACCTTTTGGCGCCTATGTTTCAAGAAAAAATGGAAAAGAGGATGTATCTGCTTCTTTACCAGCGGATATTTACCCGGGTGAGATAACAAAAGAGGCTATTGAAGAGCTGATAGACAATAAAATAAAAGGGGGTCGTTTATTGGGAAAAGACCCTAAAACCGGAGGGGAGATATTTATTGTGTTGGGACGCTATGGCCCCTACCTGAAGATGGATTTAAAAGAAGAGGATAAGAGTAAAAAAAAGGCAAAAGGTAAAACAGGAAATAAAAAAAACAAAAAAGCTCAAAAGAGTAAAACAGTTTCTCTTTCTCCTTTTTTTAACGAGAAGACAGTTACATTGGACGGAGCCTTAAAATTATTGGAATTGCCAAAAGTGCTTGGTGTGCACCCTGAAACGAAGAAAGAAATTAAGAAGGCGGTTGGGCGTTTTGGTCCTTATGTTGTTCATGCCGGAGATTTTAGGTCTGTGCCGGCGAATGTTTTTTTTGATATTGATTTAAAGTATGCGGTTCAAAGATTGAATGAGCCTAAGGGGCGGTCCTCCCGTGTATTAAAGGAGTTTAAGCTCCCGGATTCAAAAGAGGTGATACAGTTGATGAAAGGACGCTATGGTCCTTATATAAAATATAAGAAAAAAAATTACTCTCTTCCCTCGGGTGTATCTCCTGATGATATGGATGTGAAATCGGCTCTTAAATTGATTGAGGAAGCTTCAAATAATAAAAAGACGAAGAAATCCGCTTCCTCCGGAGTGAAAGGGAAGGCTCGTAGGAGCGCTGCAAAAAAAGCAACGGGCAAAAAAGCAAATACATCATCTTCCGTGAAAACTTTTAAGAGAAAGAAAAAAACTCAATCTATAAAGAAGAAAAAATCTGTTCAAGCTAAGACAACCGGAAAAAAAAGCGGGAAAAAGAGGTAAATATCCATAAGAAGTCTGGGTTCTGTCTGGACTTGTGAATAAATACTCAGTTACACTTAAAGAGAGACGTTCATTATTTTTTATTTATATCAAGAACCTATTAAAAGGATAACCGGACAAAAGGAAAGTAAAAAATGAGAATATTTATTTCATTAAAAATGTTTTTAATTTTTTTACTCTTTGTATCCTCCTCTTTTGTTTCCGCTTTGGGGCTGGAGTGTGAATATGTACACGACATCCAGGATAAATATCTGGATCTGCATATTAACTTTTCCAATTTTGACAGAAAAAAGAAGTATTTTAAATCAAAGTTATCTGACTTGGAATTCAGGGTAAAAGAGCAATTTATAAAATCTCTTGATTCTGAAAAACTTTATTTCACTCAGTCGGATATTAATAATGTTAGAAAACAGTTGAGAAATATTTTCACAAAAATAAAAAATAAAGACTGTTCCGGCTTGGATAGAATTTATGACCTGTACCATAAAAGGGTTTCTGAGAGGGTGCAGTTTGCTAATGAGTATTTGAAAACATTTACTTTGAAACCTACGATGAAACTGACTTTGGATTCCAGAAAAAGGAAAAGGCGTAAAACCGTTCGTCAGCTCAATAATTTTCATAAAAGATATATGCAATATCAAATGGCCAATGCCATTATAGCCAGTGATAAAGAAGAGTATAAAGACCAGGAGGCGGAAGCAAAGAAAAATATCCTGCGTAACTATAATCGTTTAAAGAGGCAGGTGAAGAGCTGGTCTGTCAGATTGTCGGAAAAAGAGAAGAGAAAGTGTTATGAGAGAAGGAAGTCATCAGGGAATGTTACTATTTGCAAGCCTTATAAATGGTATTCTTTCTATTTAAACAGTTTTGCCAAAGGCTTTGACCCTCATTCCGGTTACCTGTCTCAGGAAGATCATGAAGAGTTTGAAATTAATATGAGCTTGTCCCTGGAGGGTATTGGGGCCAGCCTCAGTACGAAGTATGGACATACTATTATTGAAAGGTTAATTCCCGGGGGGGCCGCGGCCCGGTCAGGTAAATTAAGAGCCAAGGATAAAATCCTGGCTGTCGGTCAGAAGTCAAAAAAGCTAGTGAACATTTTTGATATGGATCTGCGGGATGTGGTGAATATGATTCGGGGTAAAAAGGGTACGCCGGTTTATTTAAAAATTATGCGAATGAGTAAAAACAAGAAGAAAAAAATATTCACTGTTCGCCTTGTGCGTGATCGTGTGAACTTGGAGGACCAGGCAGCCTCTATTTATTATTTTGATCGGAAAAGTAATAATAAAAAAGTAACAGTGGGGGTTATTCTTCTTCCTTCCTTTTATGGGGAGGGGCGGTCTGGAGGTCGTTCCGTTACGGAAGATGTGAAAAAATTAATCGCTGAGGCAAAAAGAAAAGGAGTGTCCGCTCTTGTATTGGATATGTCTAATAACGGAGGAGGCTCTTTAACGGAGGCTGTTCAATTGGCCGGTTTATTTTTTGCAAAAGGCAGTGTCGTTCGTCAGTTGGTTAAGACAAAAAATGGAGATCGTTATTTAACTTTGTCGGATGTGGATGGAGGTATTGAATACTCAGGACCTCTGGTGGTTTTGGTCAATAGAGTGAGTGCCAGTGCTTCAGAGATTGTTTCAGGTACATTAAAATCCTATAAAAGGGCTGTCGTGGTTGGAGGGGATCATACTTTTGGTAAAGGCAGTATTCAGTCTGTTGAACGTTTACGATTGGGTTTGGGGTCGATTCGTGTGACAGTAGGACTTTTCTTTATCCCGAATGGGCATTCCACTCAATTAAACGGGATAACCTCTGATATTCCTTTCCCCAGTATTTTCTCCAATGATGAAATTGGAGAAAAAAACCTGGACTATGTTTTATCTGAAAAAAAGATTCCGAGTTTTATTTC
>JANQSP010000032.1 GCA_028283955.1 Bdellovibrionales bacterium | reverse complement strand
AAAACTCATCATACCGCTTTCCAGATTATCTCTACTGAAAAAATCCCCATCATGATAAAAAAGAACTTCATCGTAATCTATATTCTGATGATAAAAAGGTACTTTAAGGCTGTCTGAATCCATCTCCAAAGGGCGGGGAACAAAGGAACACACTACAAAATCCGGTGTTAAAAAAGTGGTATGCACACTGGGAGGTAAATGCACACGATGGCTCATCACCGGCATAATGTTTTTTATATCCAAAACAAAGGGATATAAATTACCCTTCCACCCAACAACATCATAAATATCATTGTCATAAGAAAAAGAAGTGATTTCCCCTGATTTTTTTACTTCAATCTCACAAACGTTTAAATTCAGTTCTTTCTGTCTTTGTTGTTGAAGAGACAAGTCCGGCTTTTGCAAAGCCTGAATGTCATATATAGCGTGCTTGCCCAACATACCCCGATCCGGCTCGCGAAAATGCCCACACCGACTTTCAATTACAAAAAATTCAGAGTCTTTTTGTAAAATAAAAGAATGAACCAGACACTTGGGAATAACAACATAATGCCCCTTACTGAAAGATAACAAACCATATTCCGTTAACACCTCTCCCTCACCTTTGTGGCAAAAATAAATCAGATCTCCATCCGCATTTCTAAAGCCTTTAACTTTATCTAAATTTTGAGAGTTCTTTTCTTTCACATAAAAAACCTGAACAGAGGAGTTATAAAGCATCCTCCTCCATTCTCTATTTGCAGCCTTTGGTAAATGATTTAAATTATACATTCTGGGTTTAAGAGACCCTTTAATATCTTTCCAACGAGGACTGGGAGATTTTTTTACAAGGTGGGAAACAGGCCCGTAAAAGCCATCCCGTCCCTGCTCTTCCTCATAACAACCTTCCTGAATCCCTTTATGAGCCTGAGAATGAACTTTTCCCTGTGAATAATGATGCATCTTTTTTACTTAGGGCAGATTTTTCCTAATGCCCACTCCTTATATTTCTTAATTAACATATCCTCTGTTCATCTGGTCTCTTTCAATCGCATCAAAGAGGGCTTGAAAATTTCCCTCCCCAAAACCATCGTGATTATGGCGTTTGATAACTTCATAAAAAACCGGACCTATCACATTCTTGGTAAAAATCTGCAGAAGATAACCCTCTTCATCTCCATCCGCTAAAATCCGATTCTTTTGTAAATCTTTTAAATCCTCTTTGATTTGAGGTACTCTTTTGGGAAGCTCTTCATAGTAGGTGTCCGGCACTTCTAAAAAATCAATACCGGAAGTTCTTAGTTTCCGCACTGAATCCACAATATCTTTACTTGTTAAAGCAATATGCTGAATACCGGAACCATTGTATTCCTCTAAAAATTCCTGAATTTGTGATTTCTTCCCTTTCTCTCCCGCCGCCGGTTCATTAATAGGAATAGTAATTGTGTTACAAGGAGAGCGCATCACCTTTGATACAAGGCCCGTTTTACTCCCTTGAATATCAAAGTAACGTCTTTCCGTAAAATTAAAGATTTCCTGGTAAAAATCACACCACTTTTGCATATCTCCCGTCGGTACATTATGAGTGAGATGATCCACTGACAACAAACCCGTCGACCCATTAGAAGAATCACCGGCGAAAAAATCAAATTCCTTTTCAAAATGAGTAGTGCTTTCTTCCACAAAATAGATAATAGAATCACCCACCCCATAGATAGCCGGAAAACTGTGACTTTGTTGATCCGGAGGTACCGCCTTGGCTCCTTTGGAACAGGCCCATTCAAAAGCTTTCTTGGCTGAATGCACACGAAAAGCCAAAGCACACACAGAAGGGCCATGTTGTTGAAAAAAATTCTCAGCAAAGGTGTCCTTTTGTTTATTTAAAATAAAGTAACTATAACCCTGAAAAAATAAATCCACATTTTTATTTTTATGCTTTCCTTTATGAACAAAGCCCATCGATTTCCAAAGTTGCATTAATTCCTCAGGACGAGGACTGCTGTATTCAATAAAGTCAATTCCTTTTAATCCTGCGGGATTTTCTTTTGAGTGCATAATCTTTCCCCTGTTTACCGGAATAATTTTATAACTTAAAAAAGCCTATTTGTCCAATTTCTTATATTTCAGAAAAGATATTTTTGCCGGAAGAGAGTGTTTTAATTTTTTTTCCAACCATCGAGTGGTTTTTATCAACTTAGGTATTTCCACTCCCGTTTTAATGTTCATTTTATCCAACATATAAACAAGATCCTCTGTAGCCACATTGCCACTGGCTCCCGGGGCATAAGGGCAACCTCCCACACCTCCAATACTGGAATCAAAAACTCTAACCCCCGTTTCCAGTCCGGCCGCCACATTTACCAAAGCCATTCCACGGGTATCATGAAAGTGTAAAGCCACTTTCTTCACAGGCATTTTTTTTTGAAGGGCCTTCATCAATTTTAAAACATCCGTATAAACCGCAGACCCAATAGTGTCACTCACAGATAATTCAAATACTCCTTTCTGCATGATACGATCCGCCAGATTTGCCACCTTTAAAGGTCTGAGTTTGCCTTCATAAGGACAGGAAAAAGCCGCACTAAGATACACTCTCACCTTTACCTTTCCCGCACTTCGACAAATCCATCTCAAATTTTTTAAACTATCCTTAATACTCATATTAATATTTTTTTGAGAAAAAGATTCCGTACAGGAAACAAAAAAAGACACCTCTTTTAAGCCACATTCCACCGCCCTTTCAAAGCCCCTCCGATTGGGAACAAAAGCGGAGTAGGTTATGCCTTTTGGAAGAACCCCTTTACTTTGTGCGAGTAAAACTTTTTTTGTTAGCTTCGGTACACATTGCATTTGTGGGATAGCCCTGGGAGAAACAAAAGAGCCCAGTTCCATTCTTTTTAAACCGGAAAAAGATAGCTTTTTAACCAGTTGATAACGATCTTTAAGAGATAGTTCACTGGCTTCATTTTGCAGACCATCCCTTAAACCCACTTCCACGATACGTACAACAGGCATTAACAAAACACCTCATTTTAATTACTTTTCTATCATAGATTGGGATTTGCCACTTTACCCATAAACAAAATATGACCGGTCTTTTTTTCTTGGATCAGGAATATAAACGGATGATCCGCACGAAAAACCGGAGTGCGGTCAATAGGTGCGGAAGTCAATTCTATTCCAACCACAGTCGCTGCCGCTGCTTCCGTCCCTTCTTCGTTCACATCAATAAAGGCCAAATGTTGAACAAAGGAAATAAACAAATCTCTGTTTCCCGTAAACCCTGACAAGTCAGCCCCACTATTTCCACTCGGAGGAGTAAAGGCTAAAGGCATTCCCATTTCTTTCAATTGTTCATTCAACCGATATTCGGTTTTAAACTGAAATTTTGGAATATAAACATCCACTTCCTGTTTCTTTAATTGATTCCTCCATCCCTGTAACTGACTAATATCCAAGGCTTGTTCCAAAGACGGCATATCCTTATTTTTAGGAAGTAATACCAACATGGAAAGGTTATCTCCCTTATAAGGCATTTCCAAAACTTGCAGCCTTTCCGTTTCCGTATAAGGAAATTCCTCTCCTGTCAGTCTCATCATATCAGCTTTAACAGTTTCACTACCACTCACATGAAAATCCTCTTTTTGTGTATCTCCCTCATCAAAAGCCATTTGCCAGCTTCCTTTGAAATAAATAGCGTTAGCCAAAATAATTCGTGTAAGTGCATTTAACATACCCGGTTTAAGGGCGTCTTTAATTTTCCCCCGAGTTTCATCTTCTATCCAGCTATTAATAGTCGTGCGGCTTTTTTCCGCTTCATTTATAAAATCCAGATTACTTAACTGACCTCCATAATATTCAGACACCACCTTTGTTAATTCGTCTAATAAAGGATAATCTTTTTGAGCCCACAAAGCGTTGGCAGTGCTCAGAATATAATCGGACTGATTTTTGTTTAACTCATTGTAAATCGCTGCTGTGGAAGATCTTCGGACACTACCATCCGTTGAAAAATGAAAAACCGATTCTATTTCCCGGGCTGTCTCCTCACGTGCTCCTTCGTAAACCATACTTAAAGCCGTAGAGATACTATAAGGAGAAAAAAAGATATTTTTCCCTGACTCTTTATCTTTTAGATGAGAGTAAAACTCCAAAGCAAACTGATTGTTTGCATTAATCAGTGACGTCTTGCCTTCCGGAGTAGCGCCTGAGTCATTTAAAGATCGGGAGGGTGAACCAACGGAGCAAGTACAACACAGCACAAATAAAACAAAAACAGTAGTTATTTTCCACAAGAAAAAACCATCTCTCTTAAAAAAAACAGATATAAAGTTTATTTTCATATTATCCCCCTTTTTATATTGAACTAAGCAAAACCAAATCCTGATGAGCGGTAACCTGTTCTCCTTCTTTCACTTTTATAAGGTCTATAACTGCTTTGACAGGAGATTTAATAGTATACTCCATTTTCATAGAAGAAAGAACCAATAAAGTTTGATTTTCCTCCACCTGCACACCGGATTGAACCAATACTTTTATAATTTGCCCGGGCATAGGTGATAAAATAACATTTTCACTAGAGCCCTCCCTTTTTTCATCAACAAAAGACGATTTGACCTGTTGTTTACTTAAAACAAATATCCTGCCATTCAGATGAAACCATATACAATTATCCAACTCTTCGGCTTTTATATAAAGCACCTGGCTTTTTAATTTTATTTCTATATGTTTTAGTTTATCCACTGCTATTTTCCTTTTGAAAAATATGTCCAGGGGTTAAACCCTTTTTCTTCTGATTGAGAAGGTTCATCTACACGAGCAGAGAAAGCCTGGCGAAGAGCGGAAATAATTTCCGGATCCACTGATTTTATTCCCTCTTCCTTCCAGGAGGGCAGGAACACCTTTTCAACAAAGCCCGTATCCACCTCTCCTCTGACAAAATCCTCATGAGAAACAATATCCTGCAAAAAAGATATATTTGTTTTCAAACCAAA
>JANQSP010000020.1 GCA_028283955.1 Bdellovibrionales bacterium | reverse complement strand
AGACCTCTTCCCTCCAAAAGATCCCGTATGATGGCCGGAAATCACCAAGCCATCGCAACGCACTCCGCTCTCAACCATCCTTCTAAAAGACTCTTCCGGATCATTTCCTTCTGTCAGATATTCACTAACGGAAATAGAACAGTGAGAATGTTTGTTCAGTCTGTCTGTAAACTTTTCCATCTCTGTAAACTCTTTTTCATTATTTAAAGAAAAATAACAAATATGGAAGTCACCTGTGTCTTGCCCATAGGCGACAAAAGGAAAACAAAGGAAGAAAAAAATTGGAACATAAAAAGATAATTGTACTCTCATTTACGTTTCACCCTGTTCTTATTCTGTAGACATTCTGTAAACATTATAATTCTAGTACTTCATTGGTAAAAATATTAAGGAACTTTACACTCCTTACTTTGTTATACAGACTTTTGTATTAATGATAAATAGAGTAAAACTACACATTAAAGGAAAAACCGCAACCGCAGGTTTTGGTGGCGTTGGGATTGGAAAAGGTAAAGCCCTTTCCGTTTAGACCCCCGTCAAAGTTGAGAGTCATACCCATGAGGTAAAGAAGGCTTTTGGAATCCACAATGATTTGCACCCCATTACAATTAAAGGTTTTATCATTGTCATTTTTTGTTTTATCAAAATCCAGTTTATAGGAAAAGCCGGAACACCCCCCCTCCTTCACGGAGACCCGAAGGTAATCCTTTTCCGTCAGCTTATCCCTTTCCCTTAAAGACTGAAGCTGTTTTGCTGCTGGATCAGACACTTGAATCATATATATTTCCTCTTTTTATTTACGTTATTTTAGCATAAATTATACACACATTTAAATTTTTATTATATATCAATTTAATATTTTAGTGGATTCCCGCCTTCGCGGGAATGACGAGCCCCACGGGAATGGCGGCTACAAGGAAAAGTATGTCAGAATGGCGAAAATACGATTTATTTGAACCCACAGAGGAGCACAAACTTCTCCGTCAAACTATTATCTCTTTCGTTAGAGAGGAAGTGGAAAAACAGGCTCTCCAATATGATCGGGAAGAGCGATTTAACTTAAGCCTTTTTAAAAAAACAGGTTCTCTCGGTCTTCTGGGTATCACGGTGGATCCCGCTTTCGGAGGGGCCGGCATGGATGCTCTGTCGGCCGTGATTGTACATGAGGAACTCAGCAGCTCCGACCCGGGGTTTTGTCTGGCTTATCTGGCTCACACTATGCTCTGCGTTCATAATATTTCAAAAAGCGCCAATGAAGAGCAAAAAAAGAAGTGGCTCCCAAAACTTTGCTCCGGAGAATGGATAGGCGCCATGGCTATGTCTGAAGCGGAGGCGGGAACAGATGTATTTGGAATGAGGTCTCATTTCAGAAAGGAAAAGAGCCACTATACACTAAACGGAAGAAAGATGTGGATTACCAATGGTACTCAGGATGAAAACAACACCCCTGCTGATTGTGTCCTACTTTACGCTCAATCCAATAAAAAAGAAATATCCACTTTTGTTATAGAAAAGGGTTTTGAGGGTTACGAAGTGGGACAAAAAATAAAAGACAAGACAGGAATGCGGGCCTCCAACACAGCGGAGCTGGTTTTTAACGAATGTAAAATTCCAAAAGAAAACCTGATAGGAAAAGAGGGGGATTCTCTTAACCACATGATGAGAAACCTGGAAATTGAAAGGCTCACTTTGGCCGCGATGAGTCTGGGTATCGCAAAAAGATGTATCAGTGAAATGAATAAATACGCTAGTGAGCGGGAAGCTTTTGGAAAAAAAATCAGAGACTTTGGGCAAATTCAAAAATATCTGTCTGAAAGCTATGCTGAGTACATGGCTTGTCGCACCTACGTTTATAATACCGCAAGAATAATGAATCTGGACCAATCAAACCAAAGGTTAAGCTCAGACACAGCGAAGCTCATCTCATCCCAAATGGGAAAAAAAGTGGCGGACAGAGCCATGCAGGTATTGGGAGGATATGGCTACGTAGGTGAATACCAGGTTGAAAGATTATGGAGAGATGCCAAACTCCTTGAAATTGGTGGTGGCACCAATGAAGCTTTGGAAAAAAATATCACTAAAGAAATGGAATTAATAAAAAACTAAAAACACTTCTATTTTAAGAAAAGAACTCTTCTAATATCTTTTTCCACCTCGAGACTTTCGCTTCTTCCCTCTGTTTGAACCCTGTCTTCCCCCACCTCTTTTCCGAAAACTTTTCTTTCCTCTTTTATCTGAACTATGATGTTTGCTCTTTTTTCGCCTTGGATGTATTTCCTCCGTTAAAAGGGGGGATGTATCTTCTGTTTCCTCATCAACCTGCACTGTATTCATTTCCTTATCCTGTTCAACCAAAATACCTCCCACAGAAGAACTTTCCTTTCCTATCTTGGAAAATTGTTTTAAAAACTGTTTTTTTACACCACCTAACTGGTCTTTTTCCACCTGTTCCGACAAATCTATAGTAACATCTCCAAAACAAAACAACTGACACGACAGTCGTCGATTATCTATAAAATGTCCTTCCCCTATTAACTTCACCTCCTTTGCTGAAGGAGGCAAAACATACTCCTCTCCCTCAACAATATAGACCCGACATTCAGCGCAAGAACTCATCCCGTTACACGAAGAGCTAACCGGAAGTTTACTTTCCTTCGCCCACTCCATAATACTTTTACTTGAGTTTGCATCTATAGTTATTTTCTGTGGTAAAAATTTAATTTTCATCTTTAAGACCCTACCTTTACTTTAGCAAAACGCCTCTTACCGGCTTTAAGGATAAATTCATCTCCAACTTTTAAATTTATTTTTAATTTGCTGTCCGTGACTTTTTCCCCGTTTATCTCCACCGCTCCTCCCTGAATTAAACGACGGGCCTCACTGGTGGAAGGGGCAAATCCCACTTTAAAAATCAAGTGACATATCCAAAAATCTTTTTCAGGTGAAACAGAAAACTCCGGAATATCAGAAGGAATTTTTTGTTTGGAAAAAACATTTTCAAAATTCTCCTTTTCTTTTTCAGCCACGACAGAACCATGAAAGCTTTTCACCAAAAAATACGCCAGATCCATTTTTAATTTCATAGGATGCTTTTTCCCGGACTTTAAACCCTCTTTAAGCTGAGTGATTTCAGCTTTTGTTTTATCCATCAGCAGCTCATAATAACGCACCATCAGCTCATCATTTAACTTCATTGTTCTTCCAAAAATTTCCCGCGGTGGATCTTCAATAGCTATATAGTTGTCATAACTTTTAGACATTTTTCTGACTCCATCCAGACCTTCCAGGAGAGGAAAGGTTAAAACGCATTGAGGCTCCTGGCCCTTTCTCTTTTGCAGTTCACGTCCCACCAGCAGATTAAACAACTGATCTGTTGCTCCAATTTCCACATCCGCCTCCAAAACAACCGAATCGTATCCCTGAACAAGAGGATATAAAAATTCATGCAAACAGATAGCCTGGTTTTTTTTAAACCTTTTTGAAAAATCATCTCTTTCCAGCATACGCGCCACTGTATATTGACTGGCTAAGTGTATTAAATCCACCGAGGACAATTTGTTCATCCAGGAAGAGTTAAAACACACTTCCGTCTTATTTTTATCGAGAATTTTAAACACCTGCCGGGAATAGGTCTTGGCATTTTCTTTTACCTCCTCCTTACTCAGGATAGGGCGGGTTTTATCCAGACCGGAAGGATCACCAATTTGTGCCGTAAAATCCCCAATAAGAAAAACAACGTGATGCCCAAGATCCTGAAAGGTTTTCAATTTGTTCAGCACAACCACATGACCCAAATGCAAGTCAGGACGGCTGGGGTCAAAACCGGCTTTAATTCTCAAAGGTTTTTTTTTCTTAAAACTGTTTTTCAGTTTTTCCAGCAATTCTTTTTCTGACACCACATCAACAGCATTGAGACAAATTTTTTCCAACTGCTCTTCCGGACGACAAAATGAATGAGCATTTTTCTGTTGTTTTTTCATTAACTGTCACTCCGATGAATCTATTTCAAACAAAAGATAGAACTGAAAACATGGATAATCATTTTTGTTCCAATATTCTTGCCTTACTCCCTGATCTGTTTTCTCTCTGAACCTGCCCTAAATAAAAAATTATCTGGCTTGCTCAACTATTCTGCACTCCCGAACCACACTGACGGTCAATTGTCCTAGCTCGTCCATTTCCTTATTAATCTTTTCAGCAATGTCGCGACTTAACATAAAAGCCTGCTCATCTGTCACTTTTCCACTATCCACCAACACACGAACCTCTTTCCCCGTCTTAATCGCAAAACTTCTAATCACTCCATCAAAGCTATTAGCCACAGACTCCATGTCCTGCATACGATTGACGTAATTCTCCACTACTTCCCTTCGAGCCCCTGGGCGCTCGCGGAAGAGATTATGAGCTGACTGCACAATGTGATCTAAAACAGACTGCGCCGGCACCTCCATTTTATGACAACGTATAGCCTGACATACCATAGCCGATTCTCCATGCTTTTTTGCATACTCTGCCCCTACCAGGGAGTAACTGCCTTCTATACGATGATCCACACCCAAGCCTATTGCGTGTAAAAGCCCGGCCCTCTTTGCCACTTTTTCATCAAAACCGATTTCACTGGCTATCAAACCGGCCAGATGAGCCACCTCAACACTGCTTTTAAGCATATTATTACCTTCTACAAACCGATATTTTAAAGACCCTAAAACCTCGACAATAATCGGCTTCAAATCATGAATTCCAAAATCAAAACAAACCTGCTTTCCTTCCTCCACCATGGAGGTAAAAATATTTCTTTTAATTTTTGCCACAACCTCTTCAATACGGGCCGGATGCACTCTCCCCTCCGCCAAGAGATGATTAATAGATTGCACAGCCACTTCACGGCGAACAGAATCAAAACAGGAGATCAAAATAATTTCCTGACTTTCATCAATAATAATATCCACTCCACAGGCCGCTTCCAAAGCTCTTATATTACGACCTTCCCGCCCGATGATTTTCCCTTTCGTCTCCTCCCCTTTAATGGGAATGGAGGCCGTTGTTCTCTCCGTGGACACCTCTGAAGCAAAACGGGATATAGCTTGAGATAAAATTAAACGGGCTTTCTGCTCTGATTCCTCTTTAAGTTCTTTTTCGATATTCATTATTTGAGGAGCTATTTCCTTTTTAATTTCCTCCTCCAGGTTTTTTCTCATTTCCTCCCTTGCCTGCTCCTTGGTTAAACTCGCCGCTTTTTCCATGATGGTATTGAGTTCTTCCATTTTTTCATTTGTCTTCTTCGTTGCCTTTTCCAACTGTTGCTCCATTATTTCAGCTCTTTCCTTCTCTTGCTCCATTTCTTTAATCTGGTTTTCCAATTCCTCTTTTTTCTTTCTAAACTCCCTCTCCAGACGAGCTTTGTTCTTTTCCGTTTGATATTTAACGTCCTCTATTTGTTTCTTTTCTTTTCGTACTTCCGACTCCACTTTATTTCTCATCTTACGTTCCATATCCCGCGCTTTGGACATAGCATTCTTTTCAATCCGCATAGCCTGGGATTTCGCCTGATTAATAATAAAATTTACTTCCTTTTTCATGTTTTTCTTTCTGCGCTCCTGAAAAAGGCGCAGGTAAAACAAAAAGACTAAAGACCCAAGAAAGAAACCGGATAAAGCACTTATTAAAATCCAAAATGAATCAGCCATTGTTATGTACTCCTTAAACTTTTATCTTATGCAAAATAACTTTATTTTCTTCGTCACAATATAAATTCCCTTATTACTTACGAGTTAATTTACCTCCGCTAAAAACCCCCTCTTTGTAAGAAAAAACACAAAACGTTCTGTAGCAACAGCATCCATCCTCATATCATGTTTTTCCTCAGGCAGATCTGTATTGGATATCTGATGAACTCCGGCCAAACCTATCTTTAAACCTTTAGCCTGAGATAAGATCCGATCATAAAAACCTTTACCTCTCCCCAACCTACATCCTCTTCTGTCAAAAGCTAAAGCCGGCACAAAAAAAACATCTATATCATCTAAAGAAACCTCTTCATCACCGGAGGGTTGCCGCCCACCCCATGGACTCTTTTCCCACTCCGCTTTTTTATACAAATGAGAGGCGACAAAACTTATTTTTCCTTCTTTTACTTTAGGAAAAGCGAAGCGACACTTTTGTTGATACTTTTCCCGGAAAGGTTCAGCTGACAACTCATCGGGCAAAGGCCAATAAGAGGCAATGGTTGAGCCCTGTCTCCAAATATTCAGCTGATCCAGAAGGTGTGAAAGCCGCTTTGAATTTTTTTCAAAGCTTTGTTTTCGTATCCGCTCACTGCGGATCCTGGCTCGAAACAGCTTTCTTTTTTCCTCTTTAATTTGACTGACAGATCTAGACAAAATCTCCCCCTTTTCCAATAAGCACTGAAAATAACAAGATTTTATCTTGTTATTATAGGCTCTTAGAGGAAGACTTTAATTCAGTAAACACGGATTGGCTGAAAGATTCCAAATGGTCTAATTGCCCTTTCAAGGCTTGTTTAAGGCAGACAAGCTCCTCAGCTACATTTAAACAGCACAAAGCCAGGGTTTTTTGCATGGATAAAGTCCGATTATTCTTTTTTGAAGCACGGACCTGCTTCTCAACCAGCTGTACAATTTCATTCAAGGTAGCCGAATTATGGCTTGATTTCAGCCGTAAAGAACAGTCTCCAATTTGAACT
>JANQSP010000017.1 GCA_028283955.1 Bdellovibrionales bacterium | reverse complement strand
TGACCACGGCAGGAATCGAACCTGCGACCTAGAGTTTAGGAAACTCTTGCTCTATCCTACTGAGCTACGTGGCCTGATTTTTATAATTATAAGTTGCTATTCACCTTTAATGACAAACTGTTTTTTTAAGTTTGAAGTAAATAAATCACATAGAGGTATTTACTTTAAATAAATTAAATTTTCAATTCAGACTGAACCACTTCTGCTAATTTGAAAAACGCCAAGCCCTCTTCCGAATCAGGGTAGCTTTCCAAAAAGGGGACTCCGCTTTCACAACTGAGTCCCACATCAGGATGGAAGGGGATAGAAGTCAGTTTTTTTATTTTATTTGCTTTTAAATAAGTATCCAGTTGTCCCTTTGGAAATAAATCGATGGGTTCCTCACCCTGTTTTACTGTGAATGAAGACATGTTCTCCACGACTCCCAAGCAAGGCACTTTTAGATGGGCAAACATATTCAAAGCTTTTTTGGCATCCACTAAAGCAATATTTTGCGGAGTACAAACCACTATGCCACCGGATAGCGGCACTTTTTGTGCCAAAGTTAATACCACGTCTCCCGTTCCGGGAGGCAGGTCCACAACCAGATAATCCAACTCTCCCCAGTCCACCTCTTTTAAAAACTGGTCGATGGCTTTAAATAACATAGGTCCCCGCCATATCACAGGCAGATCTTCTTCCACTAAAAAGCCCATGCTCATTAACTCAATGCCAAATCTCTTAAGCGGAATCACTTTTTTGTTTTTGGAATTAATATCCGGCTTTTGGTTTAAACAGCCAATCATACGGGGAAGAGAAGGGCCGTATAGGTCGGCATCCAACAGGCCCACTCGCCCACTGTTTTTTTTCTTCAAAGCCAGAGCCAAATTTACAGACACTGTGCTTTTTCCTACTCCGCCTTTACCTGAGCCAATAGCAATAATATGTTTTACCCCCGTAATAGGGGATTGTTGATTAAAAGGATTTTTACCTGTTCCAGCTTGTTTGTTCATATAATTATCTTTCTTTTAGTCCTTTATTGAGGGTCATACTTTTTCTGGATTCCCGCCTTCGCGGGAATGACAAGCTTCGCGGGAATGACAAGCTTCGCGGGAATGACAAGCTTCGCGGGAATGGCAAGCTTCGGGGGAAGGACAAACCTCGTGGGAATGACAGTTGTTGTGGGGAAAATAGATGTTGCAGTAGTGACAGTTTTAAAAAAAACATTTCATTTCTTCCTGCATGGCTTGGGCCGTTTTTCTTGATTTGTCAGCGTAGTCAGAGTTCTTTCCTGCATAAAGAATAGTTCTGGAAGAACTGATAATCAAGCCGCCTTTTTCACTTTTTCCGTATTGGATTGCCAAATTCATATCACCGCTTTGAGCCCCCACTCCCGGAACAAGAAACCAGGCTTCCGGGAATTCCTCTCTTAAACTTTTTAGTTCCTCCGGAGCGGTAGCGCCTACCACCAGGCCAATGTTGTTATTTACATTCCATGTGTTTAAAACTTTTTGAGCTACTGTTTTATATAAGGGTTTCTCATTTGTTTTTAGACTTTGAAACTCTCCGGCTCCCGGATTGGAAGTGCGGCAGAGAACAAACACCCCTTTGTCTTTTTGTTTGGTAAAAGGCTCAAGGCTATCCTGGCCCATGTAGGGATTAACCGTAACCGCATCCGCTTTGTAACGACTGAAAACCTCCATAGCATACATTTCGGAGGTGGTCCCGATATCATTTCTCTTGGCATCCAGAATCACCGGTGTTTGAGGGTATTTTGTATGAACATACTCAATAACTTTTAATAGTGTATCTTCCAGTCCATAGGCGGCGAAGTAGGCTATTTGAGGTTTAAAGCAGCAGGAAAACTCCTCAGTTGCATCTATAATATTTTTTAAAAAATCAAACACCGCTTCCGGCTGACCGGTGAGAGGTTTTGGTAAAAAGTTCAAATTCGGGTCAAGCCCTACACATAAAAAGGTTTTTTTGGTTTTTTGGTTTTCTGATATAAGTTTAAAGAAAGAATTCATAGTGTAATAGTTTTTACTTGTGAATCTATATGTAAAGGGGCGGCCGTTATTTTCTTTACCTCTTCAGGGCTCACTCCTTCCGCTGTTTCTTTTAAGATAAAACCCTTTTCCGGCTCAACATCAATGACGGCGTAGTCGGTAACAATACGATTCACACAGTTTAAGCCTGTTAAGGGAAGGGTGCACTTTTCCAATAGCTTGGAGTTGCCTTTTTTATCTGTGTGTTGCATGGCTACAATGACTCTTCTGGCTCCTGCCACTAAATCCATGGCTCCTCCCATGCCTTTTACCATTTTACCCGGGACCATCCAGTTGGCAATATCTCCCCTTTGATCCACCTGTAAAGCGCCCAGTACACTTAAGTTGATATGCTTTCCGCGAATCATGGCAAAGCTATCCGCTGAAGAAAAAAAGCTGGCCCCTTTGGCTGTTGTAACCGTTTGTTTACCGGCGTTGATGAGGTCCGCATCCTCTTCCCCCTCATAAGGAAAAGGCCCTAAACCTAAAAGGCCGTTTTCACTGTGGAGCATGACTGTTAAGTCATCAGGAATAAAATTACTGACTAAAGTGGGAATACCGATTCCCAGATTAACGGTGAAGCCGTCTTCAATCTCCTGGGCGATTCTTTTGGCTATTTGGTTTCTGTTAAGTGGCATTTTCTTCTCTCTTTTTTTAATAATAATCAAAAATTAATTATCTTTCTTCAAGTATTACCTTATATTTTTATAATAGCTGCTTAAGAGGACTCCCTTTTTAAAACCGTTCTTTGTTCTATTCTTTTTTCATAGTTTTCACCTTGAAAAATTCTTTGTACAAAAAGTCCCGGGGTGTGGATGGAGTTAGGTTCCAGTTCCCCTGTTTCCACCAGTATTTCCACCTCGGCGATCGTTGTTTTTCCGGCTGTAGCCATCACAGAATTGAAGTTGCGGGCCGTATGTCGATAAATCAAATTACCGAACTTGTCCCCCTTCCAGGCTTTAACCAATGAGAAGTCACCCTGAATGGCTTCTTCCATAATGTATTCTTTCCCGTTAAAGGTTTTCACCTCTTTACCTTCAGCCACCTTGGTTCCCACTCCGGTAGGAGTGTAAAAGGCGGGGATGCCGGCTCCGCCAGCTCTTATTTTTTCCGCCAGAGTGCCTTGGGGAGTGAGTTCCACTTCCAGCTCTCCATCCAAAAATTGTTTTTCAAATAAAGCGTTTTCTCCCACATAGCTGGCAATCATTTTTTTTATTTGTTTTGTTTGTAAAAGAAGCCCTAAACCAAAATCGTCCACTCCGGCATTGTTGGAAACACAGGTCAGATTTTTTATTCCTTTTTTACGGATAGCGGAGATGAGATTTTCCGGAATCCCACAGAGACCAAAGCCACCCACTAATAGAGTGGAACCATCTTTTATATCAAAAACGGCGGACTCAGCATCCTTAAAAACTTTTTTCAT
>JANQSP010000016.1 GCA_028283955.1 Bdellovibrionales bacterium | reverse complement strand
AGAACCGAAAAAAGACACAAAAAAAGAAGCGGAAAAACCGGCTGAAACCAAAAAAGAAGAGCCAAAAAAAGATACAAAAAAAGGAAGCTGAGTAAAAATTAAAGGATTGAAATACTTCTGTATATGAAAGCAAATGTAAAAAAAGCTTTCCTGTTTTTTTTGTCCCTATTAATTGGTATTTTTCTTTTTACTTCCTTTCTCGTCTTATCAAAAAGAGAATTCAAAAAAGCCAGAATCAGCCACGAAGTCAGAGAGAAGTTCAAAGAACAATTGAAAATGTTACCAAAACCCCCTTTCAAAAAAATATTGGGATATGAGATTACAAAAGCGGAAGCCAATTTAGGGAGGATGCTTTTTAACGATACAGTGCTCTCCAGAAATAATGATGTAAGCTGTGCCACATGTCACTTAACCAATCATGGATATGCTGATGGCAATCGACTGAACTTTGGTGCCTTGGGAGCGGGAGGGCCCACCGGAAAAAGTGTGGGAAAAAAATGGGGATCAGGAAAACTATCTCTTAATCGTTTTTGTTCAGATGACAGTTTTGGTTTCCATTGTGACGATCCCATGTTCAGGAACACGCTTTCCACAATCAATGTCATTTACCGTGCCAACCCAAGAACAGACTCAGGCCTGTTATGGGATGGACGGTTCGGAAGACTGGCTTTCCAGGTACTGTTGCCCATTCATACAAGAGAAGAGATGTGTGGAGTTAATCCCGTACCTACCACCAATAACCCCTTCACAAAAGAGGGTCCACTGTTTGATCAACCCATCACCGTCAAACACTCTCACCTCTTTAATCCTGAGTCCGGGAAACAAATTTTTACATTCAATAGCCCTCCTCAAACCATTTCATCCGTAAAAAGTTTCCGACGAAATAAAAACATCACTTATCCTGCCAGAAATGAATGTCTTGCTATCGCTGTAGCCAAGGTCCGAAAAATTCCCTACTATCAACGAAAATTCAAAAAAATATACCAATCCGAAGTCACTGATATTTTAATTGGAAAAGCTCTCGCTGCTTTCGTGAGCACACACATTGCCAATAAAAGTCCTTATGATTTTTTCGTTTCCGGTTACGATTCTCTTTCCATCAAGCAACTAAAAGGCCTGGCTATTTTTATGACTCCTATTGGTGAAACAACAACTATAGATAACCAGGAGTTACGCGGAGCCGGATGCGCTCACTGCCACTCCCCCCCTTTTTTCGGAGGATCTGAGTTTTACACCTTGGGAATCAAAGGAGACGACCGCAGTTCTTTATCCCAACCCAGTATCATTTCCAATAATGGAAGTTTTGCGATCAACGTACAAACAACACATGGTACTTTGCCTGCCTGCCATATTGCAGAAGTTTCCGCCAGTGCGGCAGGCGCCTCCCCTGACATCGGAAGAGCTATTGCCACATCCGATACAAAAGACTGCTTCAAATTTCGAACACCAACTCTGAGAAATGTCATTGAAACTTATCCCTACTTTCATCACGGAACAGAAACAGGCCTAAACCCCTCAACAAAGACTTCTCACCTGTCTATAAACAGCAAACAATTTAAAAATATCAGTTTATATGCCTTAAAACGTGCCATTCAATATCATTTAAGAGGCCCCGTAGATATGACAAGAGTAAATACTCTACAACCAAAACACGTTTTTTTTGATCCTTTTTTTCAAATTGACCCTTTGGTTCCTCCTATTTTAATGCAATTCGGTCCAGGAGAAAGTTCCACACATTACCCTGTTAAACTGGATAAAAACTCCCTCCATTCTCTTTTGGATTTTGTGGCTTTTGGTTTATACGACAAAAAAGCAGTACACAGAGGGTACTTGAATAATCGTCTTAGTCATCCACGCAGAGTACCCAGTGGTTTTCTTCCTTCTGTTACGAGAGACCATGGAGTACAAACAGAATTGCCACCATTCGGAAAATTTAAATATTTAAAAAGAAATCAGCTACAGGAAGGCAAGTCAAAATAGCTACATAAATTATTTATTTCACGAATATTAAGGTTATAGCTATTGGCATCTTTCTCAGGACCACAATGTACTATCAGGTAGTTATCAGAACAATAGTTTTCCGCTCCACTGTTCCTGTACACTCTTTGAACTGTTTGTGTATAGTATGAACAGCCATCGGGACAATATCTTCTCTCCAGGGATACATTGGAAAGCAGTAAGTTTTGCGATAAATCGGAAAACGACTCCAGGGAAATACACCTACCCTCATTTTTGTCATCCACTGTAGTGCTCAAACAGGAAATGGGTACACTTCTTTTACACTTTTCGTATTCCATTTTTTCGCTACAATCTTCTGATCTACCCGTATCTCTACACTCAACTACCGGTCTGCCACAAAAAGCCATCACCCTCTGTTTATAAGGTGTCCTCGTCCTTTCACAGATAACGGATCTTCCCTTATATGTACCGACTTGAAAAGAACGTGGTTCTTTTCCCGGAACAGCTGAATAATTGGGAAAATCAGCACTGGAAGTATCGGAATTAAAATCAATCGTTTTATGTTCTGAACAACTACCTTTTTTTACATCAGACGGATAAGAGGTAATACTAAGAGTATAATTATCCACTCCGGATTCCTGATAAGACTTATGTGTCTCCTGGATCTTGTCTGTCAAAGACCGATTAAAAAAAGATAAAGTTTCCACAGATCTTACAACATCCATAGGACTAACACTGGAGAAAAAATTGGTGCTACTGATTTTTCTCAATAAATCATTTTTTTGAATAGCCGTTCGTAAATCGGGAGTGGCACAAGCGACATCCTGTAGACTGGACATAAGCTCAGAACTCGGCTTACACGATCCGCCTGCATTTCCCATACCATGGAAAAACAAGCACATAATAAACAAAAACGCTTTCCAAAAGTGACACATAAGAAACAAACGACACTCACTCATACTACAAAACCCATTATGAATTATAAAATTCAAATACCCAAAATAGACATAAATTTAAAGGATATCTTTTAAAGGTATCTTATTAAAATGAAAATGACAATATGCAAAAACTTCATCATTGCTTAATCTTTCAGACAACATTCCTAACTATAAAGAAAAATACCAAAACTAGCCTTAAGGCTAAAATATTTTTAAGGCGTAACGCTCTCCTCCCTTCTACATATAATGCAAGAAAGACCTTGTATTCCGTACTTAAAATCTACTTAAAAATCGCCTCAAAGATTCTGAAGGAATAAAAAGAATATAAGCGGAAAGCATAATCAAGGAAAAAAAGTAAATATTCAAACTAAGACCAATACCCAAATGAAAAAGCAATCCTAAAATTAAAAGCACTTTCCTTAACTTTGGAACCCAT
Organism: Bdellovibrionales bacterium; assembly: GCA_028283955.1. GTDB lineage: Bacteria > Bdellovibrionota > Bdellovibrionia > Bdellovibrionales > UBA1609 > JANQSP01. The sequence goes on along the minus strand of JANQSP010000016.1, from coordinate 35,056 downwards.
ATCAAAACCGGAAAATAAATTTCAAATAACACGGTAAATACCACTAAAACACCTGATAACAAAGGCACAGATAAAAGGAAGGAAAAATCAAACAAAGTAAAGTCATAGAAAGACAAGGCTTCCCATATAGCGGTACCTTCCCACCAGGAACTGCCTTTCAGTTTTTCCAGACCGGAAAACATATAAATAACACATAACTGAATCTGTATAAAACGTAAGGACACTGTATTAAGCCAATCCCCTTTTTCCACACGTTCAGAGATCAGACCTTTCTTTTTACTTAAAAAGTAATGAACCCACCTTACTTGCCGGTTGGAATTTGAAAATACCAGGTAAAAAAGCCAAAAAGTGGCTATAACATCAGCTCCAAAAATGATGCTTGGATTTCTCTGCAAAAAAACCAAATGAAGAATAAAAGCAACAGCCGTCAATAAACGATTGGCCAGACCCAGAACCATTAAAAACAAAATAATAAGAAATGACAAGTAACACAGATAAAGGAGAGTATCCGATGAAAATATAAAATTAAAAGCTTCACCTGTGTGCCATTTATGGAGAGCTTTGGCGGAACCACTGCTCATTAACCCTGACTCATAAAAAAATATTCGTATATCAAAAAAACGAATAACATACATAACAAGTAATACAGAACAAAAGCAAAATCGAAAAAAGGAAAGTGAAACAACATCAACAGGCTTAAACCAAAAAGCATCCCAGCTTTCCACCCCTCCGACAATTTTATTTTTTATCCACTTCATTCACTTACTCCTCATCCAACACATCACTGTCATTTATCAAACTTTCATCAAGAGTATTTATATTTCTGGATTTCTTACGTTTTTTACAATTGGAAGAGACCTTCAACCACTCTTTCATATCCTTTTGCGCATTATCAGCTGAAAAAACACGTGGGCCGAAAATTTTTGCTTTTTTAAAGTGAGGCCGGTCTTCAAAATTCACTTGTAGAGTAATTTCAGTTGCTTCCGGATGCAGATAACAAAGGTAAGGCATAAAATGCTTCCGTATATTTTTATGACCTAAAAGTATAAAAAAGCGGGCATGATAAATAAGGCGATTATGATTCAAGTAAATACGTTTAGACTCTTTACGGGAAGGTGGCCATCGAAAGGTACCCACTTTATTTTTTGAATCGATCACTTCATATTTAAAGTAGTAGTAATAAGTGGGATTGGGGGCATAAAAATCCCAACTGGTTGTGAAAGACAAAGTATGTGCATAGGAAATAAAATAAGGCCTAAGCTGTTCATGAATCATGGACATATAATGCGGCATAATAAAAACCATTGCCAGGTGATAGAGAATAAAAAGAGAAAGAACAAATTTTAAAATTCCACGAAGTTTTTTGTTCTTTATTTGCCCTTTTAAAAAAGCTGGAGTTTTAATTTTCTTTTTCATTGGATATTATACTCCACTTTATATTTACCGGTATTTCAAATATTTGACTATTCACTTCTCTCCCATGGGGAGATCCGCTTCAGAGTTTGTAAAACTCAAACCCTTTGGATCTACAGAACTTATTTCCCGCGATACCCTCTTTAATTCATCCGCAATACTCTGCTTCCCGGAAGAGGATTTTTTTATATTTTGAAAACCACTCAATACTGTTTTTATACCCTCTTCTGACACTAAAGATTCATCTTCAGAAGCCAGAAGATCCTGAATGTCATTTGAAGAAGGAAGGTCTTTCAAACTTTTTAAGCCAAACACCTCTAAAAAACGCGGACTTGTTTTATAGGTCATATAACGCCCCGGCTCTGAGCTTTTTGGCCCAAAACAAATTAAATCTTTTTCCATAAGAGTCTTTAGTAAATGCCCTGACTCCACACCTCGTATGGTATCGATTTTCGCTTTTGTACAAGGTTGACGATAAGCAATGATAACCAGTACTTCCAGAGCCGGAGCGGATAACTGAAATAAACGCCCTTTAATTAAACGCCGAACATAGTCTTTGTTCTCTTCTTTAGTGCGCAACTGATAAGCCCCCCCCACTTCTGTTAGTTCTATCCCACAAGATGATCTTTTATATTTTTCCTCTAAAAGGGATAAAGCTTCTTTTATTTTTAATACAGAAACTTTTTCAGTATGAAAGAGCTGTAGTAAATCACGAGTGGATAGAGGCCGACCCATGGCAAAAAAAGCACTCTCTATTATAGATTGTAAATCATTTACGGATAGTTTTTCTTTATGCTTCATATATAAATTCCCACATTGAACACTCTTAATTTACTATACCTTATGTTTTATTTTACTCCGTCTTTATTCACAAAGACTCTTACAAAGACGCTTCGCATATAGTTAATTTACGCCTATCTCCGCTCTAATAGCAGGTCCACTGCCGCCCCCTCCCTCTATTTCACGGATAGAGCTGAAATCCCTGTCGCTAAATTGTTTCTTTACGGAAACATCAATATCCGCAAAATCCTCTTCCTGCTCAAGAGAAACAATACCCAGACGACCTAGTTCCAAAAGAGCCAAAAAAGTAACCAAAGTATGAGACAAACGCTTATTTCCAGCCTCAACCAGGGAACTCATTTTTAAAGAAGAGCCCACAACCAAACGACCATGAATGGCACGAATACAGTCAGCTAAAAAAGGAAGAGGGTCTTTTATAAACATAGCCGGGCGGGCGGAACGCTTATGGAAAATACGATGATAGGCTCTCATCAATTTTACTATAGGCTGCTGCTTTATACCCATATCCATTTTTTGTAATTCCAATAAACAATTCTCTTCTGTTTCCCATCCTGACTTCCACACATCCCTGTTTAACATAGGATACTGATTCAACCTTTCACAAACACTTTGCACCACCTGCATTTTTAAAAGACTTTGCACAAGATTTTTTTGAAGGTCCTCTTCCTCCTCCATTTCAGACTCTACAGGGGACTCAGAAGGAAAAAGACTTCTGGATTTAATATAAATCAAAAGGGCCGCCATCCTGATAAAGTCACCCGCTGAGTCCAGATCCTTAATAGAATGTTCTTCAATAAAAGCTAAATACTGTTCCGTAATTTTATGGATATCAATATCAAAAATATCCATTTCCTCCTTGCGAATAAGCTGTAAAAGGAGATCCAACGGACCCGTAAATTCTTTAATCTGAATTTCCAAAATAAAAGCCCTCTTCCAACAATTTAAAAATTTTGACCACTCTTTCCCCATAGAATTCTCAGACCCCTGAAAACACGGCCCTATGGATTCAAACTACGCAAAAAAACGGGCAAAGGCAATCAGTTGCACTGAAAGCCAATAAGCCGGAAATATCAAATAACTAAACCCTCCCGTCACAAAAAGAGCAATTAAAATAAAGGAAGTGTAGGTTTCCCATTGCTCCAAACGCCAGTTCCATTCCACCGGCAAAAAACGAGCCAGTACCTTCCCCCCATCCAGGGGATGAAGAGGAATTAAATTAAAAAAACCAAGAAGCAGATTGATATAAATAAAAGCCTCTAAAGTGAGGCCTAATATTTCCACATACAGACCCAAAGTGCCTGACAGGATATATAAAACAATTAAAAGCACAGTCCCTATCAGGGATAAACAGAAATTAGACAAAGGTCCCGCAAAAGCAATCCAAAAAAGATCATTTTTCGGATCTGCCAAAACAGAAGGATTAACAGGAACCGGTTTAGCCCAACCAAAAACCGGAAGCCCTGTAAAAATAGACAATAATGGTAGAAAGACCGTTCCCAGCAGATCCGCATGCACTACAGGATTCAAACTCAAACGACCTTCATCGCGGGCTAAATTATCCCCTTTCAAAGAGGCCACCCACGCATGCGCCCATTCATGCACACACAGTGAAAACAGCAAAGGCAAATAAAAAATAAAAAAGCGGGCAAATAACTGATAAACAGAATCTGACATAATAATCTTCTTATACCAGTAAGATCAAAAATGGAAAAGCCCGCAGGATAAATATACTCAACTTGCCCCAATTTAAAAAATCAGGTTATGATGCCTCTTATGGATACCAATTCTTATGAATCCCTTATTTTAAAATCCAGCACTCTCAGCGCAAACCAACTGCAATCCATTTTACACTCCAAAAATAAAAGGGGAATCAGCCTTCAACAAGCACTCGAAAAGCAAAAAAAAGATTTTTCTTCCGGAGAGGAAGCTTTATCTTTTTTGTGCAAACATTTACAGATTCCATTCATAAAGGAAGTTCCCGTACAGGAAATTGAAGAAGATCTTATACAACAGTTTCCCATCAGCTATGCCAAAACAAACATGGTGCTTCCGTTTAAATCGGATAAACATGCTATCCATATTCTCAGCGCCAATCCTCTTAATCTCCATGTGTTTTCTGATTTAAAGTTAAAATTTAAAAAGGAAGTCCGCCCCGTTATCAGTTTAGGTTCAAAAGTTCAGGAAGCCATTAACAGTGTCTATGAAAGAAGCTCAGGTGAGCTGGAGGAGTTCGCCGACATAAGTAAAGAGGAATATGACCTGGAAAGCACTGTCATTGACCTTCTGGACACGGAAGACTCCGCACCGGTTATTAAGCTGGTTAATACTTTGCTTTTCAAAGCTGTTAAGGAAAGAGCCTCTGATATTCACATTGAACCTTATGAAAAAGAACTGGTGGTGCGATTTAGAGTGGATGGAGCTCTTTACTCTGTTTTTAAACCTCCAAAAAGCCTACAAAATGCCATTATTTCCAGAATAAAAATTATGGGTGATTTAAATATTGCAGAAAAAAGGCTGCCACAGGACGGACAAATCCACCTGCGATTAGCGGGAAAAGACATTGAGATCCGACTCAGTTCCATTCCTACTCCTTTCGGTGAAAGACTGGTCCTTCGTTTACAAGATCGTACCCAGCTGATGTTAGCTCTAGATGAGTTGGGTTTTTCCAAAAAAAATCTCAAATCCTTTAATACGCTTCTGGATAAAAATTACGGAATTATTCTTATTACCGGCCCCACCGGAAGCGGAAAGTCCACCACTCTATACGCTGCCCTTAGTCAAATTAACTCTATAGATCAAAACATTATTACAGTGGAAGATCCTGTAGAAAGACGCATTAAAGGCATTGGACAAATTCAGGTTAACCCGAAAATAGGTTTAACCTTTGCCAGCGGTCTCCGCTCTATTTTGCGTCAAGACCCTGATACCATCATGGTAGGTGAAATCAGAGATATCGAAACAATGAAAATCGCCATTAATGCTTCTTTGACCGGACACCTTGTTCTCTCCACAATACACACAAATGATGCCGCCTCTGTGTTTCCCCGTCTTATTGATATGGGTGGAGAACCCTTTTTAATTGCCACCTCTATTATGGGGGTCATGGCTCAAAGATTGGTAAGAGTGTTGTGCCCGGAATGCCGTGAGGCTTACAAACCCTTAAAACGGGATATACAGTTTCTCACAAGTGAAGATCCGGATATAAAAATACCTTCCAAAATATTTAAAGCCAAAGGATGCAAAAATTGTGAATTCAAAGGTTACGTAGGCAGAACCATGATACAGGAAATACTAATCACGGATGAAGACATACGCACACTCATTATGAATCATAAAGACAGCCATGTTATTAAAAAAGCCGCCTCCAAAAAAGGAATGGTTACTTTTCGTCAAAATGGTATAGAAAAGATCTGCAAAGGCATCACCACCATTGAAGAGGTTCTTTATAATACCCAGTTGGATGCTTAAAAAAGCTACAATACTCAATAAAAAATAAAAGAGATTAATTATAAATCCCTATCTCGTAAATAATGTTTTTAGAGCCATGGGCCAAGGCAGGCATTGTACTTTTTTAATTTTTTGTACCTGAAAATCCTGAGACCAAACCTGAATCTCACAAGGTTTATTCCAGGCGGATGCAATTTGACGAACTTTTTTTGTATGCTCTTCCCGTACTTCCTTTGTGGATTTTACTTCCACTAAAATATCTTTTTTCCCAGGCCTTTGAATAATCAAATCAATTTCCAACCCATCCTTTGTTTTAAGATAAAAAAGCCTATAACCTTTTCTGAAATAGTGATTTAACTTATAACACTCCAATAAAATAAAATGTTCAAAAGCCAAACCAAAAGCATATGTACCTGGTTTCAAGGGAACAGTTATGGTCCCTTCAAGAGCTTTTTTCACCCCTAGATCAAAAAGAAAAAATTTTGGGGCTTTTTGTTGTTGTTTTCTTACAGAACGATGATAAGCAGGAAGAAAGAAGCCCAGTAAAGTATCCTCCAAGACGGAAAAATAATTTTGAATTGTCTTGTGATCTACACCAATTTCCCTTGAGAATTTTGAATAGTTTATGATTTGCCCATTGATTTGAGCCACAACTTCCAGAAAATTCCTAAATGGTTGAATTTTTCTTAAAATCTGTTCTTGCAACACTTCTTCTTTTAAATAGCTCTGCACATAACTGTCCAAGAACAGAATTTTTTCTTTTTGTGATCGAAGGTTTAAAAGTTTTGGTAGCCCTCCAAATTGGAGATACTTCAACAAATGAAAGTTTTTTCCTAATTCAAAACAAGAAAGTGGATGAAGATAACAGGCCACAGCCCGTCCTGCCAAAAGGTTAGCCTGTCCTCTCTTCAGTTTTCTGGCACTGGACCCTGTCATAATGAATTGTATCTTTTTATTTTTTTCTGTCTCTTTGTGCACAACATCCAATAGCTTTGGAATTTTCTGTATTTCGTCAATAATGACTCTTTGAAATGAGTTCCCTTCCAAAAGGAAAGACAAACGATCTGGATTTTTAGACAAACTGGACTCTTGTTTGTAGTCTAAAAGATCAATCCACAAACTCCTTTTTGCAGGGAATAACATTTTTAATAAGGTGGATTTCCCTGTTCCCCTGGCTCCAAATAAAAACAGGTTTTGCCTTGTTTTCAATTTTTGATGTCTTGGGATCATATTCCCAATTTATCGGATAAATTGGGAGACAAGTCAAGATTTATTTTATCACTCAAGTCATTAAAAATAGCCTTCAAAAAACGATATCTAAAAATCACCAATTGCCTTTTTCACACTCCGCTTTTGCTTTGTCGTAAGATGCTTGGCATTCTTCTTCCGTGTATTTTTTTCGATCACAACTTGTTTGGAGGTGGCATGTTTTTTCACAAGCGTTTTGAAATAAAAACAAAAAAATAAAAAAGAACCAAATATGAAGCATACAGTGTATATATGTATTTAGAGACTCACAGTCAATTTAAAGCCTAAAACACTTAATTTATAAATAATTGGAACTATTAAGAATTATAGTCTAAAACAAGAAATAAAGAGGAATTGAAAACATTAATATATTGTTCTACTTTAATAACTACTTTACAAGTTATCCTAAGTAAAGGATTAAAAAATGCCGGTATTTGAATACAAAGGGACAACAGCCAAGGGACAACATACCAGTGGTTCTTTGCAGGCGGAAAATATACAGCAAGCCAAAACACAATTAAAAAAAGATAATATTTTTATATTTGAGATCAATAATAAAACAGAGAAAAAAAAAGAACGCCTGAATATTCTGTCCGGAAAAAAAGTGGACATTAAAACTCTTTGTACCATGACCCGATTATTGGCTACCTTAATCAAATCCAATGTACCTTTAGTGGATTCGCTCACAACGATTATTCAACAAACTTCCCACCCCGTATTATCCCCTGCCCTGGTCCAAGTAAGGAATCAGGTGAACGAAGGTATCGCTTTCCATAAAGCTTTGGCTCAGTACCCGAAAATTTTCAATACAACTTATATATCCATGTGTGAAGCGGGAGAAAGTTCCGGAACACTGGATATTATACTTTTAAAACTGGCTGAATTTACTGAAAACCAGGCTGAACTCAACAACAAGATTCGTTCTGCGTTAGCTTATCCGGCACTTATTATCGCCTTCACCTCCTGTGTGGTACTCTTTTTGTTTACCTATGTCATACCTAAAATCACAACACTGTTTGAAGATGAAAACCTGATCCCATGGCACACTGCTTTTATCATATCCGTCAGCCAAAACATCATTCATTTTTGGCCTCAACTGCTTATTGGAATTGTCACATTTATTTTTATCTTTCTCCGGTGGACAAAAACAGATAAGGGAAGACAAAAAGTGGATGCACTTTATCTTAAACTGCCTTTAGTCGGAAAGATTATTCGATCCTCTGCCATTTCCCGTTTCAGCCGCACTTTAGCCACCTTGCTGAAGGGGGGTGTCCCTATGTTAACAGCTATGGACATCGTACAAAATGTGGCAAAAAATACCGTACTAAAACAAGCCATCAAAAATGCTCAATCCAATATCCGTGAAGGTGAACCGATTGCCCGCCCTTTACAGGAATCCGGGCAATTTCCCCCCATGACCATTCAAATGATAAAAATAGGTGAAAAAACAGGTGAACTGGAAGACATGTTAGTAAAAATAAGTGATACCTACGATTTTCAGGTCAATACAGAAGTCAACACTCTAACCTCCCTTTTAGGGCCGGCTATGATAATGTTCATGGGAATGGTGGTGGGTTTTATTATTTTTTCAGTAATGACCCCTCTTATGGAAATGTATAATCAACTATAATATTGATTTTGTTTCTGTTCTCCTCACTGAAAATTTCAGAATAATTTAATACAATATTAACAATTCTCTCTTTTACCCAATGTGTTTTTAATGTATAAGTATATATTGATCAGAGTTGAAAATTCCGGTTGTTTTTTATCCTCCTCTGAGGATAAATCTTTTACAAAGCTTATGACAGCTCAAGCCCTTTGGGTTTAAAATTATTCTTTAGGAGGTTTTATGTTTTATAAAAAAACATTACAAATATTTAAAATATCTTACAGAAATAACAATAAAGGCTTCACCTTAATGGAAATAATGATTGTTCTCGTTCTTTTAACGGGGCTTGTAGCCTTTTTTCTTCCAGGTCTCACACAACAAAGAGATAAAGGTGCGGTCAGTACCGCTAAACTCACCATCAGCCGCCTGGTGGACGCTGTTGAAACTTTCTATATGGATTGCAGTTACTACCCTTCCAATGCGGAAGGCATGGAAGCACTCGTTATAGCACCGCAAAAATGTGAATCATGGGGACCAAAACCCTATCTAAAAAATGGAAAAATACCAAAAGACCCTTGGAAAAATGATTTTATATACCAATACGATGAATCCTCCGGATCATTTGAAATCATCAGCCTGGGAAAAGGTGGAAAACCTGGTGGCGAAGACTTTGCCGCTGACATCTCCTCTAAGGATCTATGAAAAAGCCCTTTAATAAAACAAACATTAAAGGATTCACATTATTGGAGTTGTTAATTGCGCTGACCTTACTGGTAAGCACTGTGATTATAGGTGCCTCTTTCATTAAAAAAAAAGATAACAGTATAAAAAAAACTTTTAGACGACTTGTTGCCCTGAATCGCCAACTGGATCACTTTGCCCGTTTAAAAAGGGAAACCTATAGGCTGGTCATCAATATAGACGAAAAGGAAAACTCCTTCTGGGTGGAAAAAAAACTCCCTGAAAACCGAATACCTCAAGATTCCTCCGTTCCGGAAAATCAATCTCTCCCGCCTTCCGGTTTTATTATGGACACTGATTTTTTTGAAAAGCCTCAAACATTACCAGGAGGACTGAAATTTGAAAGTCTGGAAGTGAAAGGACAGGAACGGCCCGTCACCAACGGGAAGGCTTATATTTACTACTTTCCGGAGGGACAATTAAGCCAAGCCTTATTAAAAATAAAAGGTAAAAAAGTATATTGGTCTCTTTTTATTGATCGGCTACATGGGGAACTCACCTTTTTTAACGGGGAAAAAAAATTGCAGGAATTTGAACAATAACATCAACACATCATCAAAATGCATCAAATTGAATTACTATTTAAAAAAAATGATTTAATATAAGAATAACCCTTACTCAGGAAACAGGATATGCCTTGGTGTATAAAAAAAAATAAAGGTTTTACCTTAATTGAAATTTTAGTGGCTCTGGTGATTTTGGCCGGAGCCATGATTATTATTTCAGGAATATGGTCAGGAAACAGACAGAGGGTCGAAAAAATCGGTGACTATCATAAAATTACGCAGCTTATGGAAAAAAAAATAGCTGAACTGGAGTTTGAATGGCAAAAACAAAATTTTGACTCCATACCCAAGGAACAAAAAGGTGACTTTGAAGAGGAAAAATATTTCTCCTGGAGCGTTAAAACTCAACCTCTTACTCTGCCAGATCCTCAAAAAATCATGAGTCTACTTGGTCAAAACCAGGACACAGCAGTTCAGGTAGCCCAAAAAACCACTCAATTTTTATCACAATCCATACTTGAAACAAAACTAACCATTCACTATAAAAAAGGATCTTTGGAGAGTGCCTACTCATTGACTACATATATCGTAAATCATGGAAAAGAAATACAGTTTTCAGCACAATAAGATACTTTTTTTATTTATAAAAAAGGGGCTATAGGAAGAGAAACCTATGAGAAAAACGACACTCTATTCTTTAAAAATATTAATAAATAAAAAAGGGCTTACCTTATTGGAGGTGCTTATTGCGCTGACTTTATTCACATTTATTTCCATTTCCCTTATACGTATGACAAACAAAACCACACAATATAGAGAAAAAATCACACAAAACATACAGGATACAAAGTACAGCAGAAATATTTTACAAATAATCAGAAAGGACATTCGTAACGCATTTTATACAAAAGATATGAATGCTTTGGCACATGTATTACTTAAAAAAGAGAATCAAAAAAAATCCAGAGCCAATCCGGAAAGCAGCACAACATCCAGGTCAAACCCCAACCCAAAAACATCTCAGAAACAGGAAGAGGAACAAGCTAAACTTAATAAATTTGACAGGGAAGTGGAGCCTTATTTATCTCAAACAGCTCCTGTTTCAGGTGGAATAATAGGAAAAACAAACAGCCTCCATATAGTATCTCTATCTAATATATATACCGGTGAAAACTCAAAGAACAGTGACCAAAATGCTATTGTTTATTATCTAAAGCCATGCAAAAACAGAGAAAACAAAAAAGCAGAAACCTCTTCCTGTTTATGGAGAAAGTTTTCTTCTGTAATCCATCAAAACCTGGGTAATTTAAAAGATTACGACGAAATCGTACTATTGGAGAAAGTAAAAAAATTTCAGCTTTCCTACTATAATAAATCCAGCAACGAATGGGTAAAAGAATGGGAAACCACCCCCACTAGAAATTCCTGGCTGCCCGTACTTACGTATCAGAAAGCCTTTCTGCCTTCAGCCATTTACATAGAGCTTGAATTTGAAAACAAAAAAAAACAATCTGTAAAACAGGAGATACATGTACCCCTCCATCAACAATTTATTTTACCGGTAGAGAAGAATATATAAAATGACAATAAATAAAGTTTTCTTATCCAACATAAAAAAGCACACTCATTTTCTTTTTTCCAAAACACGGCAAAAGGGAATGGCTCTCATAATGGTATTGTCCACTATAGTTTTTATTATTCTATTGATACAGGAAACAGTGTTTGAAACACAAATAGAATATCGTTCCGCTACAGCTGAGCTGAATTCCCTCAGAGCCTACTACGCCGCCAAGGCGGGAATGGAAGTGAATATTTTAAGGGTAAAAAATTACATAAAGTTAACCACAAACTACAGTCAACAAATACAGCAGTTCCGTGCCTACATTGACCTTATTTATCAGTTTCCCTTCCAGTGGCCACCACCTATACCTGAAAACCTAAACTCCATAAACCAAAGTGAGTTTTCCAAAATAAAAGAAGACTCTTTTATGCAAGCTGAGTTTATTACATCTATTGAACCTGAAAGCAGCCGCATTGACATTAATGATCTTGCCTCACCTATACCTTCCCTGAGAAAGTGGACTTTTCAAACTCTCTATCGTCTGATTTTTTATTTAAGACTGAATGATCAAAAACTGGCTGACGAAATAACCGAACAAAATATTATTGAAGTTTTACACAATATCGCAGACTGGGTGGACCCTGATAACCAACAGGCAATGCAGAGCACCTTTTCGGAAAAAAGTTTATACAGTCAGGAAACTCTTCCACCCAACCGATCCTTTATCAGTCTACAGGAGCTTCATCAGGTTGCCGGAATGTCAGATATACTCTATAAAGCCATCGCCCCTTTTATTACCGTATATGGCGAAAAAGGATTAAATATCAATACGGCTTCGGCCGAATTAATACAAGCTCTACACGATGCATTCCCTATAGAGCTAGCCAGGGAAATAGCCGCAATAACATCCAACCCTTTAAACCCATTTGTTTTTACGAAACAAACTTTTTCCCAATTACTAAATGAAAAGGGATTCAGTAACCTGCAGGAATATTTCTTCCCTCCTGAAAGGCAGGAAAACACCGCACCGGAGGAGCAACCCGTTTCCTATATTAATTTTGATGCTCCATATAATTTTAAAATGACAAGTGTTGGCCTTGCCGGTAAAAGTCAAAAGACCATAACAGCTACCTACTTTCACACTCCTCACTTCATTAAACGTTTTAATACATTAATGGCAGAAGAAAAAAAAAGGGTTTTAGGTCAAGAAAAACCAAAAAGAGAATCACAACCAGGTCCCCGTCCAAACCTTCCCTCTCCTTCGAATCAAAATCAGGAACCCGTTATAATTTACTGGAAAGAAACTTTCTGAGAGGATAATCTAAAAAAGACATAGATGGATACAAGGAGGAGGTCTTCTTTTGATTTGCGTAGGTATAGATATAGGCTCTTGTGCTGTAAAAGCAGTAGCTATAAAAAAAGCCGGTAAAACATTTAATATTCTTCAGACACATTTCTTTCCCATTAAAGCAGATGAAAAGGAAGAACAAAAAAAACTCCTCATACTGGGCCACTTAAAAAGTTTGGCTAATTTATATCAAAGTCGTGAGACAAAATATATTTTCTGCCTGTCACAAAATGAAGTAAGCACGGAAAAGCTCACCTTTCCGTTTAAAGAAAAATATAAAATAATGAAAAGCCTTCCTTTTGAAATGGAGGAAAAGCTATCTCTTTTTGATTACAAAAAGATGATTTCCGACATTAAAATGACAGACCTTTCAACAGAGAAAAAGGGTGTTCTTGTTTTTTCCACCTTCAAAGAAAATATATCCAATTTACTTAATGACATTAAACCCCTGGGAATAGAGCCAACTATCCTTACTTGTGAAGCTTCCGCTATATCTAATTTGTTTGAAAGAAAAAAAGAACCTGCAAAAGAACACCATCAAAAGGAAGAAGGACAGAAAATAAAAGAGGAATGTCATTTGTACTTAAAAATCAGTCATACACATACAATGGCAATGATTCTTGCCAACAATCACCTACAGAATGTATATAGCTTTGAATGGGGAGCCGCCTCTTGTATTCGAAAAATAGCTGTTAAATACGAAATTCCATTTCATAAAGCTATGGAGCAGTTTTGTGAAAAAGCTTTCGTCCTAACACAAACCAGAGGATACACAGGAAGCCAAATCGAATTCTCAAAAGTCATTCAGGAAGCATTTGAAAACCTCATTGATAAACTGCGCTTATTATTACTGCAAATGGAAGGAGAGGAATCTTATAAATGTAAAAAGATACTTCTATGCGGAGGTGGGGCACAAGTCAGAAATCTGCAAACCTTATTATCCACACGACTTAATATTCCGGTGTCACGCGTGGAAAATCCTCCCAACTTTCCACAATGGAATTTGAGAAACAACGATATAAAACAAAATAATTTCATCACAGCGCTGGGAGCCGCCATGGAAGGGTTAAAAAAACCAAAAAGGCCGGCTGTCAATTTCTTAAGGGAAGAGTTCGCCACCAGGTTCAATCCCGTTTCCCTGGTCATTAACCAATGGAAACAGCCTCTTACACTGGGAATCAGTGTTTTGGTTTTATTTTCCGTATATGCTGTTTTTAGAAGCCATCAATCTGAAAAACTATCAGATAAAATAAACCGGATTTTTCGAAATCGTTCCATACAAATTGCCAAATTACAGCCAAAACAAGTCACTATTGAAAGAGTACAACATTTCATTAATAGTAAAAAAGAATGGTCAAAACAAAACGAGTTAACAGAAAAATTAAATGATATTCCTTCCGCCCTGGACAAAGTAAAAAAACTGAGCGTTGCAATAAAGAAACAGGAAGCATGGAATTTAGAGATTCAGGAATTAAACGTTGCAGGCAATAAAGTAGAGATAAAAGGGAATATTTCTTCAACCTACTTAAACACTTTTAAAAATAATTTAACTGACTTGGCAGAAAACGGGACCTTAAAGACACTAACAACAGAACAACCAAAAGACGATTCCACTGAAACAAACACATCTGATACAGTAGTTTTCAAATACTCATTTATCCAAAAAAGAGGTTAACCAATAATGGATTTCAATAATCTTAAAGATGAATTTGCTAATACATTTAAAAATCTTAGCAACACTGTTATAGACAGTCCTTTTTTCCATTTGATTAAAGAAAAATATGACAATCTTAGTTCTTTTTACCGAAAAACAATTTATGTTTCCGGTTTTTTGATATTAGCCTGTATTCTCCTGTACTACCCTTCTGCTCATCTATATTCCTCCTGGAAAAACATGTGGAGTTTTAACACGAAAAAAAAACTTACTCATGACTTGATTGACCTTTCTATCTCCACACAAACCAGCACTTCACGAGCTTACACTCCTGATCGGGATCCGGTTCAATTCATTAACCAAAAGATCATCACCCTCCGCATACCAAAAAATCAGATAAAAGAAGTAAAAAAACCGAAAATCGCTCCTCCCCAAGAGTCAACCACCACCTTTTCCATGCCCACAACGATTCAGACAGTGGAGGTGGCAATGGAAAACCTTAATTTAAAAGAGGTTATTGAGTATGGACATCAGTTGGAACAATTATCCAAAAATATAAAATTGACAAATTTACACATGATTGAAAACCTAAAACAGGATAACTATTTCAATGTCTCTTACATCCTAAGCTTCTTCAATATAAAACAAAAAAAAGTTTTTTCCGAAAACAAAAAATTAAAAGAAAAATCACCTCCTTCCACAAACACGGAAAACAATAAACTCTTCGATAACTTAAAAACAAAAAGCACTCCGCTTCCACCCCCTTCTCCCCCGCAAAATAAAAAAACATTGGACAGGATGGATACAGGTTCCACACCTATCATGGACTTAAAAAAAGCTGATTCTGATAATCCCATCCCAAACATAAATAGGGAAACACAGGATGTTCCACTGTTAAAATTAAAAAAAGAGGATATTCCCAATGATAGTGCTCATTTTGAAAATAGACCAAAAAAAGTAAAAGAAAGAGATTTACTACCAAAACCATCTATACCAAAAAAGATGGAGGATAAGCTGTTTCCATCTGACTTACCACCCCCTCCCCCCCTACCTTCTTCCAATGAAATTGAAATTCCCAAGAAAGATGATACAAAAGAAGAAGAAAAGTAATACAAAATGAAAATATTAACCAAGTATATCAAAATACTATATCAGTTTCTAAAACACCATAAAGGAAAATGGCTTGTCTTTATTTTATTTTCTATTGTTTTTTTTCTTATCCGCTTTCCCTATGAAGAAACTGTTTTATATTTAATGAATCAACTACAAAAGCAAACAAAATCCTCTATACAACTAAGATATGACAGCTTCCATATTAACCCGTTAGGTCCTGCCCTTGTTTTCAGCAATCCAAAAATTATAACACCTGTAAATCAAAGCACCTTTACAGCACAACAACTAAACGTACGACCTTCCTACAAATCTTTACTCCAGTTAAAAGAGGGGTTTGTTGTCACTTTAAAATGGCCTGCATCCACAGTAAAAGCAACTATCCGAAAAAAACAGATTAAAAAAGATCTATCGGGTTGGTTCTTAAAGTTAAAAACCCATAACTTTAATCCCTCTCTCATCAAAGCTTTTGTATCTCCCCTTTCAAAAACAAAAGGGAAAATAAATATCGATATGGAAGTTGTTGTTGACCCCACCTTTGAAACCCAACCGGAAGGATCATGGAGTTTAAGTGGCGAAAACATTTATAGCCAGGCGTTTTCCTATACATTCCCAAACGGTATGGATGTTATCAGCCTGCCTGATTTTAAATGGAGCCGAATCAATTCTATAGGACAGATAAAAAAAGGTGAAATAACCATTTCTGATATCTCTTTTGGAGAAAAGACAGATGTGTTTCAGATAAAATCCAGAGGAATCGTTTCCGTTAATTTTATAAAGAAGGGCTTTTCCAAAAAAATTCGACCTCTGTTTAAAAGCTACAACCTGGGACTCGACATTTTAATAGGTGAGGATTGGCAACAACTTGAACGCCCTTTGGACCTACTGTTAAAAAACATTAAATCCAAAACCCCACAGGGGTGGCACTATTTAGGCCATTTAAAAGGCAACACGGCTAATTTTCTTAATCCCCCGACTCCTGTTTCCAAGTTACCTACCTTACAGGAAATCCAAAACCCCACAGATGACGAAACATTCTAAATAGCTCTGTGGCAAAACGCATGTCCAAGCTTTTAAGCTAACTTTTGAATATTGATGAAATACATTCTCTTAAGGCAAAAGCAGGTCAAAACGAGTTCGGCTTTGACACATGAGCGGCCAGTCTGCTCTGTGGCAAAACGCATGTCTGAGCTTTTGAGCTGACTTTTGACTTAAGAGAATGTGTAATCAATCTCTAAATACAAACTGGCACACATTTTGCTTATTCCCGTGAAAGATAAAAAAAACCATATTAACACTTAGCGGTAAGCGAATGACTTTTTGGGCATATATTATCCCTTCTATGGTATAAGCTTATCCGGTAGGTGTCACGAAAGGAGATAGTTATGTTTGGAGTAAATAAAGCCATTTTAGTAGGTAATCTGGGAGCTGATCCAGAAGTAAGAAAAACCGCTAATCAGCAAACTGTCACTCAATTCAGTCTGGCAACCAGTGAAAGCTGGGTAAATAAAGATGGAGAACGACAAGAGAAAACCGAATGGCATCGGGTTGTCGTTTGGGGAAAACTGGCCGAAACCTGTGCAAAACATTTAGCCAAAGGGCGCCAGGTTTTTATAGAAGGCCGTTTACAAACCCGTTCATGGGAGACAGAGCAAGGACAAAAAAGGTTTACAACAGAAATAGTGGCCGGGCAGGTTTTATTTTTGGGAAGATCACCGCAAAATGCAGGTAAAGATGATATGGAAACCACTACACATATTAAAAAAGAACCGGATTTTGCGGCAAAAGAAGAATTGCCATTTTAATTCCAATTAAAAAGAAAAGGCGATTCCCACTTTTAGCCCTATATACAAGGGTTTAAATTCCTTTGACCCTTCTTTGAGTGATTGAATGGAAATAGTGATTGGGTTGATCCAACTGGCATCCAATTGAACGGGTAGGTAAAAACCACCAAAACGGATATCCACCCCTACAGCGGCCGTTACAGAACCATGGAAACTGGAAAAGCTTTTTTTATCAAAACCCAAGTCATGCTGTTTATCCACAAGAGGCCAGAACATAAAACCTCCCGCTCCCACCCAAGGTTGAAACATTAAGTGTCTTAAAAAAACTCCCCTTAAAATCAATCCGGCACCAGGATAATGAATAAGAAGGCTACATCTTGGAAGACCACAATTACTTCCAGTAGCAATCAAAGTTTGATGCCCCAATAACAGACGCAGCCCTAATGGACCTACAAGCGAGAAATCTATATTCAGGGCTTCCTGAAATCCCCATCCGGCTACACTCTTATTTGCTGATATAGTAATTGTATTAAAATTGGCTCCCAACATTAAGCCAAACCCGTTTGAAGAAAAGGGGGATCCTTTAGAGGAAATATCAGAATCAACAGAGGAAGAAGAATCAGAAATACTGTCCCTTCTTGCCGGATCATACTCATCCTCATCTTCTGTATTGAAAGCACCTGTCTCTTGTGCAGAAGGCTCTAAAATCCAATTCATTCCCATTTTCCCTTTTAGCAGAACAGCAATAGCCTTTCCTTTCTTCACCTTTTTTATTTCCAATACCCCAAGAGGCTTTCCATAAAGATTAAGTGCATCAAATTTATCCCCTTTTGCCGCCGGCACCCCCTCCAGATCCACAAGAGCCTTTCGCCCCTTAATTTTAACGATTACTGCTGAGTGAGCGGCAGAAAAAGAAAATAAAAGAAAAAAAGTAAGCCAGATAAGTAAGTTTTTCATATCAATACCTATATCTTTATTTCACTATCTACATTAAAAAGGATCAAGGTTTTTCACTATTCCCTTCTCTTTTGTGGACTTTTTTCCAATTTCAACAGTAAAAATATTTCACATTGTTTTTTGTTTTGATCCTTCACAAAATAAGTTATTCTCTGCAGGTTGAATGAAAGAGCTAAAAGTAAAAACTCGTTTTGTTTGCACTAAATGCGGTGTGTCCAGTCCCAAATGGCAAGGGCAATGTTCTCACTGTGGACAATGGAATTGCCTGATTGAGGAGGTACTGACAAAAGCACCTTCTTTTTCCCACTCCAACAAAAGAAAAGTAAAGCCACAAGAACCTGCCTTGCTGAATCAACAGGAGTACCAATCAAAAACAAGAAATCACACCGGCATGACAGAATTAGATAGAGCTTTAGGCGGAGGTCTGGTATCCGGCTCCTATATCCTGTTAGGAGGGGCACCAGGGATAGGTAAGAGTACTCTCTTATTACAAATGGCCGAAGGTCTGGCTCAACAAGGTTTAAAGGTATTTTATGTCTCTGCTGAAGAAAGCCTTCAACAAACCAGTTTGAGGGCAAAACGGTTAAATTTAAAAGACAAACATAATATTTTTATACTCAATGAAACGTCTTTGGAAAGTATTTTTCATCATGTTGAAAAGATAAAACCAAATGTGCTTATTGTGGATTCCATACAGACAGTGCAATTATCCGAACTGTCTTCTACCTCCGGAACCATATCACAGGTGCGGGAATGTGCCGGACAATTGATGAGTTTTGCAAAAAGTACGGAAACCACTGTATTTGTTATCGGCCACATTACCAAAGACGGACAACTGGCCGGACCCCGGCTGTTAGAACATATGGTGGACACTGTTTTATCATTTGATGGAGATCCCCACTACCATTTTCGCTTGTTGAGAGCTTTGAAAAATCGTTTTGGGGCTGTAAATGAAATAGGTGTTTTTCAAATGTCCTCCCAGGGTTTGAAAGAGGTATCCAACCCCTCTGAATTCTTTTTAGAGGAGAGAAAAGAAACTCTGGTTGGTTCTGTTGTGTTCACCGCAATGGAGGGTTCTCGCCCGCTTCTTTGCGAAATACAGGCATTGAGCTTGCGCAGTTACTTGTCTATTCCAAGAAGAACCAGCATTGGCCTGGACATAAATCGCTTACACATGATTACCGCCGTACTGGATCGTTATTTAAACACAGGGCTTTCTCAATGTGATATTTTTTTAAATATGGTGGGGGGACTAAAGATAACAGAGCCGGCAGCGGATATGGCTATAGCCAAAGCGCTGATTTCCGCAAAAAAACAAAAACCAATTGATGAACTGAGCTGTTTTTTTGGAGAAATAGGTTTAACAGGTGAAATAAGAGCCTGCACTTTTTCAGAAGAAAGAATAAGGGAAGCCCAAAAACTGGGATTTAAAAAGATTTATCTTCCCGTTGGAAATAAAAAGCACCTGAATATAAAAAAAATCGCTGAAAAGGTGCAATTACAATGGATAAAATCCATAAAAGATTTAGACACTGATTAGCCTTAAATATCTTCAGCTATTGTAGTAATGACAGCCATCCAGGTTTTGATAAACCATCCTGAATCATCTCTATTGCTACTTATCTCGACCGCTTCCTTAATAATCATGGCACATCCAAGGCAGGCCACCAGGAGAAGAACATATTCCAGTATCACAGCTCCTTTGCTCCCTCTAATTCGATTGACTGTTTTATTAAAATAAAAAAAACGATAAGACCAGGCAAGACACTTTATTACAATCATTCCCATCCCTCTCAAACATGATTGTACCATAAAAAATCAAGAAACACTTCCACTTTTCAGAAGAGAAATGGCCTCTTTATAGCTTTTATGAGTAAATATAAAATGACCGGCCACTAACACATCGGCAGAAGGTAAAAGCGGCAACGTCTGAAGATTAACCCCCCCATCAACATGGACAGGCACATTATTCAAACCCTGTCGAACCAGTTCTTCTTTTACAGCCGAAATGTTCGAAACCTGATCCGGAAGCAAAGACTGTCCTCCAAATCCGGGCTCAACGGTCATAACCAAAACCAAATCCAAAAAAGGTAAAAAAGGAAACATTCTTTCTACAGGAGTAGCCGGCTTCAAAGTCAGGCCTGCCAACACTTTTTCCTGACGAATCCGCTTCAACACTTTTTCAGGATAATTAGTGGACTCCAAATGAATAGTAATAGAATCCGCACCGGCGGAAATAAAAGAGGAAAGGATATTTTCCGGTTTGCTTACCATCAAGTGCACATCCAAAGGGAGAGTACTGATTTTTTTTAAACTCTTAACGACAGGAGCGCCTATTGTCAGATTGGGTACGAAATGACCATCCATCACATCAATATGAAGACGATCCGCTCCAGCTGATTCCACATTCCGCACCTCTTCTCCCAAACGGGAAAAATCAGCTGATAAAATACTGGGTGCCACCAAATGATGTGGTTCTTTGTTCAATATCATTGTTTTTTTTCATCCTTTCCCAGGTAAACACCTTCTTTTAAATTATAACCTCTTATATAGTCTCCGGCAGACATTATTTTTTTAGACTCCGGTTGAAGCTGGAGAACGGACAATGTAGATTTTTGACAAGCTACTTTAATATAGTCAGAGCCTATATCCACAATCTGACCGGGGCAAGCTTCACCCTCACTTTCAAGACAAGATTTTGCTTTATATATTTTTACTCTTTTTCCTTTGTAAAAGGTATAAGCCTGAGGCCCCATAACCAAAGCTCTCACCTTGTTAAATATATTAACAGCTGATTCATTCCATACAATTTGACTCTCCTTTTTATCAATTTTCCTTGCATATATAACCTCACCCTCCTTTTGTGGAACAGGAACACAACGACCTTTCATATATCCTAGTAAATCCGACAAAAGTTCTTTAATTAAAAACTCCATCTTTTTAAAAGCGTCTATAGCATCCATTTGTTCTGTCAATTCAAATGCACGCACTCCGATCAAAGGCCCCGCATCCAATTGAGCTTTCATAACCTGAAGACTCATTCCCAGCTCCCGATCCCCTGCCATAATAGCCCTTTGAACAGGGGCCGCCCCTCTCCAACGAGGAAGCAGACTGGCATGAAAATTCAAGGCTCTACCTGGGAATAAAGATAAGAATTCAGGTGGTAGTATTTTCCCATAAGACAGTAAAACAGCCCACCGGGCTTTTAAATTTTTCACATCAGATAAAAAACCCGGATCTTTTAAATTGTCCGGCATTAACACAGGCAGAGACAGGTCTTTCGCTCTTTGTGCCACAGGAGGAAGGCGGGAATACAAACCTCTTCCCTTTCGTTTCTCTTTTTGTGTCACAACCCCTTTAATCTCGAATTCGGGATGATGTAAAAGATGATTTAAACCCTTAAGGGATATCTTATCTGTACCAAGAAATACAATAGGGAATATTTGTTGTTTCACAACATTTCTTCTTGTCTGCCAGAATCAGGATATCCATATTTTTTAATTTGAGCACGAAGCAGATCCGCTTTGACAGGGCTTAAATGATCTATAAATAATTTTCCATCCAAATGATCAATCTCATGTTGAATACACACGGCCAGTACTCCATCTGTTTTGATTGTCACCACTTTCCCTGATTTATCCATTCCCTGTACTTCAATTACAGCGGACCTTTTTACATCCGCATAATAAGAAGGAAAACTCAAACACCCTTCTTTAAAAATTATTTCTCCCGATTTACTGATTATTTCCGGATTAAACAAAACAACCGGCTGGATAATCTCTTTTTCATACTGCCCCATCTCTGTACTTTCATATCGTTCACTTTCATTAGATTGAAGTGCCCGCGTATCCGCCGTTAAAAGACGTACAAAATGATTTACCTGAATAGCGGAAAGGCCCAAACCATGAGCAGCATACATGGTTTCCAGCATATCATCAGCCAGCCGCACTAAATCATCCGTCACTTTTTCAACAGGAGTGCATTTACGCCTTAACCGCGAATCAGGAAATTTCAGGATTTCCAATACAGCCATTTCCCTCTACCTTTCTTCTAAAAAAATACTAAGAAATAACAAATATGTCACTATTTTAGTAAGCTCGTTTTTTTCCTACACTCAAAGACGTATTCCCTTATTTCCTTCTATAAAAACAGCTACAAATTATATTTAGCCTGCCGCCTAAAAAGGACTCCTTTCCTTTCTGAAAGGAAATTATTGACTAAATCACACAAAAGCAGTTTATTCCTTCTTATGGGAATCGAAATTATTTTATATGACTCATCTCCTATTACTCAAAAGATTTTTTTTCACATTTTATATCCTTATCGTCCAATCGTGCATCGAATAGATCAAACTTCCAAACTGGTCGAGAAAGTTCAATACAGTGTTCCGGATATTATATTTATAGACGCCGCTTTTTCGGATGATATAAAAAATCAAATTAATGAAAAAAAAGAACAATTAAAAAATATCCCCATTATTCTAATGGCAAAAGAAGATTTGAGTCACGAAGAGCTGAAAACCTCTGTTGCACAGGACTTTTTAAAAAAGCCCATTGAGGCGGGTAAACTTCGAGAGCTTGTTAACCGTTTTATACCAAAAACAAAAAGTAACGTATTGACAGAACATCTTAAATTTCCTTCTATCCCTGACTTCAAAGAAGAAAGCGGTACAAAGCAAAGTCCTGAGTTTTCCTCCAAGACCACTGTAAAACAATCTGAATTAAACCAAAAAGACAGTGCTTCCGACGATAAAAAACCAGCCTCTAATGAAACAATTCAACCTATCGCTGCACAAACAACGGATCAACCGGAAACGGAATCATCATCTGCAAAACAACAAAAACAAACCACCGACATGTTCCCGGAAGAAGAGGGAGTTAAACCTGTTACGGCCACACAAACATCAGTACAACAGGAAATGGAATCACCACCTGAAAAACAACAAAAACAAGCCGCTGATTTATTCCCCGAAGAGGAGGGAGTTAAACCTGTTACGACCACACAAACATCAGTACAACAGGAAACAGAACCGCCCCCTGAAAAACAACAAAAACAATCCGCCGATTTATTTCCCGAAGAGGAAGGAATCAAACCGGTCACAACTGAAGAGCAAGTATCAGATAAACTGGAAATGGAATCATCACCTGTAAAACAACAAAAGCAAGCCGCTGATTTATTCCCCGAAGAAGAGGGAGTTAAACCTGTTACGACCACACAAACATCAGTACAACAGGAAACAGAACCGCCACCTGTAAAACAACAAAAACAAACCACTGACATATTCCCGGAAGAAGAGGGAGTTAAACCTATTACGACCACACAAACATCAGTACAACAGGAAACAGAACCGCCACCTGTAAAACAACAAAAACAAACTGCTGATTTATTCCCCGAAGAGGAGGAGGCTAAATCTGTCACGACCACACAAACATCGGACCAACCGGAAACGGATACTTCCCCTGATGAAGAAAAAAAGAGTGCTACAGACGTAAAGATTTTACAGGTTCCTTCAGAGCCGGAACCCACAAAAATAAAAGAAGATAAACTAGAAGAATCTGATTTAAACACCTTGAAAGATCAGATAACTGAGGAAATTAAACAATGGGCTAACAGGAAAATCAAAGAAGAAGTGGAAAAACAACTAGAGCATCTCATTAAGGAAAGCAGTCGAGACATCATCCAAACAACAACAGAAAAGGCTGTATGGCAGGTAGTACCCGAATTGGCAAAACAACTCATCACAAAAGAACTGGATAAACTGCTGAAAGAAGAAGAAAATCCAAATGACAATGACGAATAAAGCACTACCATCTCTTTCTATATGCCTTCCTTAATTGCACAATGGACAAAAAAATGGGCTGAAAAAAGGAACTATCCTTTTTTATTCTACATTCAAACTACCAGCACCAATGACAAAGCCAAAGAACACTTCACTAATAATAAAAAATATAAATCTCTTCTTTTTATTGCTGAATCGCAAACAAAAGGACGGGGTAGGAGAAACCAGCAATGGATCAACAGTGATATGATGGTTAGCTGGAGTTATTCTCTTAAAAAAGCTCCGCAACCTGTCACAACTACTTTAATGTGCCTGGCTTTATATGAAGCTCTTAACCATTCATGGAAAAAATGCCCTTTTGAGATAAAAAAACCAAACGATATTTATATTAGCAACAGAAAACTAGCCGGTTTACTCATAGAAGCAATAAGTAAAGGAGATCTTCAACAACTCATCATTGGTGTAGGCATGAATATATTCAACCATCCAACACCCGGTCCCTTTACTCATTTACAGGAACATATCACCAAAAAAATTAATGAGAAAGAATGGTTTTTATTTTTAGATGAATGGAATAAACAAATTAACAAAAAAATCAGACTTTGTATAAAAACTTAAAGGTTTAAAAAGAATAACTGGCACCAAAACTTAAAAAAGTGCGATCAGCATGAAATACAACAGTATCCTCAGCCACAGATGAACCTTTTGGCTTCAGTATACGATCTCCCCAGTTTAAACCTGCAACAATTTTGATCTTCTTGTTAATAGACCAGGCCGCAGACATATTTAAACTAACCCTATGATAGAGGTTACCAATGTAATTGACCGCAAGACTATGACTGCCATAAAAAAACAATGCAGGAATAAAAGCCGATTTTGAATATTTAAATTGAAAACCCAACTGATTAAATGTAGTAAGCGGCACATTATAAGCCGTTCCATTAACATTAGCCATTTTATATGTGTGAAAATTTAAATCTAAAGAATGAATGGAAATAGTGGATAGTTTAAAATAAGAGTGAGAAAACAAGTTATAACTCATATTTAATGAAGCACCCACTCCCCCTAGAAAAGACCGCTTAAAAGAACTCCTTGAAAAAGGTAAACTCAAATACACAGAAGACCCGGCTGAAAAACGATCACCTTGAATAATAGGTTTAGAGGCTCCCAGGTTAATATCATTGAAACAAATATAAGAACTCCAGCAATATTCTTTAATCTCCAGAGCTGTTGCATATATAGGTCGCTGATAACCTAAAACAAAAAACATATCCACATCATCAAAAAAAGAAACATTCTCCAAGAAAGGAAGAGCCAAAGCCAATGGATAACTAAGGTTTAAGTCCTCTCTTGTAAATAAAGTATCAAACAGACCATCCTGCCGATCCGCTCTCGTAAAACTATCGGCACTAATCCTGATATTACGAGTGATTCTTGTTTTAATAGAGCCACGCAAGGATTGAGAAGAGGAGACAGATGATTCCGTAGATAAAGCGGGATCAGTAATAGAACCGGCAACAGCCCCGCTTTCCAGGGAAAAGGCAAATAAAGAAAAGAAAACCAGAAGTCGTAAACTATTCATTCTATATATAATATGCTCATTTACAATATAAATATATCTTCATTGCAAAAACTTAACACACCTCAAACATAAGTCCATACTATTTTCACAAAACGTAACTGCAGCATAAGTAAATATAATATGTCTTATAACACCCACTATCGATTACCCTACTGTGACAATCCCATCACACCATGTATAAATCGAATATATGCTTTTTTATTCTCTATATCTTCACAAAAGTTTGTAGCATGTTCATTGATACATTTACTATATTCATTAAATCTTCGACATAAGTTTGCACGGTGACTTTCCTCACCAAGAACATATGGTGCAACGGCGTTCTGCTTGTTCTGATCTACACA
Organism: Bdellovibrionales bacterium; assembly: GCA_028283955.1. Lineage (GTDB taxonomy): Bacteria > Bdellovibrionota > Bdellovibrionia > Bdellovibrionales > UBA1609 > JANQSP01. The sequence continues at coordinate 9,172 of JANQSP010000016.1, read as the reverse complement.
CACATCAGGGTGATCCAATAGATAGTCCAAAACTGTAATTGGCGCTTCTTCCTCTCCAGAGGGTGTTGTTACTGTTTGAGTAGGGAGTTCACCTCTTGCTGCTTTACTCTCATATTCATTATAAATCTCAGCGAGAACAGGATATGCTCTTGCGTATTGATGAGGGCTTGTAAGCATATCAACAAACTGTTGATTAACTGCGAATCCAAGCATGCCAAACTTCCTTCTCCTCGCCGCTTGTTTATCCGCACTCATAGAGTCTATTTTTGATGCGTCTGTGTTCAGTTTTTCAAGAAAACTATTTCTTCTTAAAAGTAAATCTATTGGCACAACCGGTTGCTGCATGTGCACCATTATATGCTGAGCTATCCCAGAGTCTATCTGATAAGATAAGATACGAGGCAGTGGGCGAGGTAAATCTCTACCTAATTCCTCTGACTTTTCAACCCACTTTCCAGGATCAATATAGGTGTCTATATCCGTTCCCTCCAACAAATACGCTATTTGTGCTTCCATAAACCGGTTACCAAAATCAGGTTCATAAATAAGAGGTTGCATAAGACTAATGAGACTTTCCCACACAGAACGTGGATTCTTCCCTTCCATTTGCGCAAGGAAAACAGGTTTATTCATAGTGTCCACAGGAGCCATAAAGATGGACAACTCATCATAAGGGTCTTCCTGCTTGGCTTTTAAGAAATATTCTGTATGTCTGCCCAAGTACCCCACTTCTGCAACAAGGCTTCCCATACTATTCTTATCAGCCCACTTCCCGACGGCCGGAGACTGACAATCTACAAATAGCTCCCTGGAACTCTCTAAATAATCATTCTCCACGTTTTTCTTTATGATTTCCAAAGCCACAGCTTGATATTCACCATCCTTGTTATAAACGCAATGCTTAACAGGGAGGAAAAATAACTTTTTATAAAACTCAAAAAGAGGTTCTGTTATTTCATAATAAAGCTTAAACTCTGGATCGGCTGCCGCTTCCGCTTCCATCAAACCTTTATAGCGTGTAACATCGCCAGAATCTAAGAAGGAAAAATCCGCCAAATTTAGCCCTTTTGACTGAAGTAATTCACTACGATACCACGACCATCTGTTATACAACCTGGGAATATGTTGTGTAACACTTGTACCGCCTCGTATCCTGTATGTAAGAAATCGACTGTCGTAACGATTTCTACCTATCATTATACTATCCCAGTTATTACGAATAGCATTCTGTAATACCTCCAATGGAGTCGTTCCATAATCCCACCGAGCACAAAGGGCATCATCCGGATGAATTTCTGAATCAGACTTTTCAAGTGCCTTACCTCCACAAACTCTGTACTTTTTCACCTCTTTACTCTGTTCTCTGGCCACTGTTAAAATATCTTTTTGAAGGTTGTTTGGATCATTATCAGCTCCAGCCGGAATATCCAAGGTTCCCCCATTTGCCAAATCCACTTTATCAAAATACAAAAACTTGGTAACCGCTATGTCATATTTTCCTGGAACGGTTAATCCGGGAAACTGACTGTTACCATAATCCATTACAGAAGAAAATTTTGCCGGATGTTTATGATTATGTGTCACATCCATTGCAACATGCTCACCGAAAATCTGTTTAACTTCATCATAGTTTTCATAAAAATTATCTTTATCCGCTGAAGCAGAGAAGACATGCCTGTACCCAAAACCATGACCCATTTCATGTAATGTTGTGTTTAAAACGTCAATAGCTCCTATTTTATGAGCGCAAACTTCTATGACTTTATTATCCCCTAAAATGGGAGCAGTGGGATGATGAAAAACTTTGCCTGCTTTCTTTTTATCACTGATAAACTCAGTCACACTGGGAACGTCAGGATGGTTATCATCACGTGATGCACAAAGTTTTTTAATTTTTTCATGCATAAAATCAGTGACTCCAGGTGAATCAGGAAGAGGTTTCCAGGGAGGAGGATAAATGTGAAAACGAATGTATTTTCTTAATAACCGAACATACATGTCAATAACATTAGTGACCCAAACATTAGCCGTCGCGGATAACACCTCTCCTGTAATGGGATTCGCTATATTAGGTCCAAGACCCAAGAGAAAGGCATCAGACTGAGGAGACTGAATCAAGTTAATTATATTATACCGTATATCCCCTAACTCTCTATCCGTACTTTCATCCAATACAACCCGGATTTTATAGTTTGAACCTTTTCCCGCTTCCTGAAACGCTTTATCCCAATAATCAACCGCAGTACGCCCAAAATCACGTACCCAATCATCTTTAGGAGTCTGTTTTGAAAAATACCATTTTATTACTGTTACTGAATCATCTAGTGTATATGGATCAAAACGAGTAACACGTTCAAACTTCTTTTTATCTTCTTCTGTATGAAAGGACGCTTGTCTATCATAATATTTCCTGGCAACGGAAAACGCAGGAAAAAACTGAGAGCTGTCTGTTTCAAACCATCTTTTCTCAACATAATTTGTATTTTTAACCGCTTTTTTAAAAGCATATTTAACCCATCTATTTGATGTACCACTTACTTTAATAGTAAAACTAAAATAGTCATCTGTAATAAAAACACTGTCCGTCTCTGCAACAGTGCTTGAGCTTACACTCACTTCATTCTGTACCAATTCCTGGAATTTAATTCTAAAATAATCCCTGGTGATATCTGTACCTGTTTCACTTTCCCTTTCTGCAAACCGATGAATAATATCCGAATCACGTGCCATTTCATACTCTTTCCACTCCACAGGAATAGAAAAACCGGTAACCTGATCCTTTTCATCTATTTCATATCCGCTGGCATCCAACACCTTTAAACTGTCAGGAGTTTTATCAAACTCCACAAGATTGGCTGAATTGAAAGACTGATGGAATCCTGTTGCCCGATCTCCGGAAGATTTAATGATCGTTTTTACAAAAAACCACTCGCCATCAAAGAAATCACTTGGAAAAATATCCACTTTTGGTAGGTATTCAAAAACTGCTTTACTGTCTTCCACCAGGTGAATATATGTAGCCGTCTTCCTCGACACCCCTATACATCTAGGACGACTTTGTCCTGTTTCTTCAAGATTGGCATTTAATATTTTTTCAGCTTCACAATAATCAACGGGATAGCCCACAAGAGGTGTGGCCACTTTATCACCTACTTTAATGGAAATAGGCAGTTCATCATAAGGCACCTTCTCCGGATCAGACAGACGATACAAAATAAGGTAATTATCCTCTAAATGAGGGACAATATGATAAACCGTATCCGGAAAACCTTTAAACTTTTCCACTTTACCTAAAAGACGAATCAACAGATCCTGATCTTCATTTTCCGGGTCCACCCCTATAGGATTATATTTCAGAAAATAATATTGATTAACAAAAGAAATATTAGATGCAGGATCAACAAAAGTCCCTTCCGTACTAATAGAGATCTTGGCAGGCTCTCCCGTCTTAACTGTTTTTACCTTTAAAGCTTTATTATCCAGTACAGCTTTATCCAATTGACTGGAAGGGAATTCAATAACACGAAATTTTTTAACACTGTATATGCCATCCGCTGTTCCCGGAGCAAAAACATCTTTCACACCACGTTTTTGTTCCTCTTCAGTAGGTGTTGCCTCCGGCCTGATACAGGATGTGTTTAAAAACAACATCAATGCACACCCTATCCAAAAATGAAAGTTAAGGGAGTATATATTACGGATTTCGTTTCGAATGACTTTCTCTGCATATTTCATTTATTTTTATCCTTTCATTTATTAGTGAACTGTCCGCTTACAATTTAATCTAAACTAAACAATAAAAATATTACAGCGTAGTAATACAATGTTGAAATTTTTACAACATGCTCGACCTGAAATAAACTTACTTCTATAAAAATAACTTATAATAGTTATAAATAAATTACTTATAACAACCATTTAACCTAAAGATCTCAAGCTAAAATACATAAAAAAAGGGATATTTAACCGAATATTTGGATTCGTTTACATTAAAAACTCATCCATCTGAAACCGGAATATTACAAAATCTATAACTCCCAGACCATCGAATTGTTAAATGAAAGAGGAGATTTATTATAAACTCAGATAATAAACTGTATAACTCCTTGATTATACTAATATGCATAAACACAGTTTAATTATATATGTAATCAGTTATATACATTTTCAGATGTCATTCCAGTAAGACTTGTCCTTCCCGCGTAAACGGGAATGACGAAACTACACAAAGATGATCAGAGTACACAAGATACACTACACAGGAACGACAATCCCTCTCCCAAATTTTAAAGAGCTGATTTTAAAAAAGGAGCCGTTACACTCTTGGAAGACTGAGCTAATTGCTCCGGTGTACCGGTAGCCACCACTTTCCCTCCATGCCTTCCTCCTCCAGGACCTAAATCAATAAGATAATCACAGGATTTAATGACATCCATTTGATGTTCTATGACTATTACTGTGCTGCCTTTTTCCGTTAGCTTTTTTAAAACAAAAATAAGCTGTTCAATATCTTTAAAGTGTAGTCCCGTAGTGGGTTCATCCAAAATATAAAGAGTTCGACTGGTGTTTTTCTTTGCCAGTTCACGAGTCAGCTTGATTCTCTGTGCCTCCCCTCCTGAAAGAGTCATCGAATTTTGCCCCAAAGTCAGATAACCCAACCCCACCTGTTCCAATAAACTGAGTTGATATTGAATAAGCCTGTGGTGGGCAAAAAACTTTCGAGCCGTGGAAATATCCATATTCAAAATATCGTTTATATTTTTCCCTTTATATAAAACACTTAAAATTTCATTCGAATAACGACGTCCCTGACAAATATCACAAGGTAAAACAGCCGAAGGTAAAAACAGCATCTCCTGTTTAATTTGCCCTGTACCGGAACATTGTTCACAGCGCCCTCCTTTAATATTAAAACTAAAATCCCCGGGGGTATAACCACGAACACGGGCCGCAGGAACCTGAGCCATTAAGGAACGAATGGAAGACATAATACCCACATAAGTGGCCGGCACGGAACGGGGAGTTCTCCCGATAGGCTTTTGATTAACCGCTACAACCTTATCCAGGTAATCCAACCCCTTTATTTCCTGATAAGCACAAGGTTCTATAAAAGAATATCGATTCAAATGTTTTAACAGGGCTCTGTAAAGAGTATCCATAATAAGAGTACTCTTCCCGCTTCCTGAAACTCCGGTCACCCCCACTAAACAGGATAAGGGTATTTTCACATTCACTTTTTTTAAATTATTCCCCTCAGCCCCTCTCACTTCCAGCACCTTTCCTTTGTTGACCTTTCTTCTATTTGGAAGAGGAACTTTTTTTCTACCGGACAAATACTGACCTGTGATGGAATCTGAAGATTTCATAATATCCTTAACAGACCCTTCCGCTATAATATGCCCCCCTTTTGTTCCCGCCAAGGGTCCCAGATCAATAAGGTGTTCAGCAGAGCGAATGGTTTTTTCATCATGCTCCACCATTAAAACCGTGTTTCCACGATCTCTTATACGAAATAAAATATTTAAAAGACGATCATGGTCTTTCGGATGTAAGCCGATACTGGGTTCATCCAACACATATAAAACACCAATTAAAGGTGAGGAGATTTGAGACATAAGGCGGATTCTTTGTGCCTCTCCACCTGATAAAGTTTGAATCGGGCGATCCAAACTAAGATAGCCCAACCCCATCTTACTTAAAAAACCCAAATCAGAATTGATTTTTTTTAAAATCTTGTCCGCTACCATTTTATACTGCGAAGGAAACTTTAAACGGGAACAAAATGTATATAATGCATCCATACTGAGAGAAGACAGTTCAGCAATATTTTTATCTTTGATCTTCACATTAAGAGCGAAAGGTTGAAGGCGTGTGCCCTCACAATAAGAACACACTTTTAAAATATCCTCTTTTTCCAAATCGGCATTTCTATCTGTATCCTCTACCTCCTCTTCGTATAAATACCCAAGTCCATTGCACTCCGTACAAGCCCCTTTGGGATTGTTAAAGCTAAAAAGCTTCGGTTCCAATTCCGGAAAGCCGGCAAGACATACCGGACAGGTGGCATGAATGGAATAGTTTTTCACTGCCCCTTCCCTACCCACCAGTTCCACTTTAATCCGCCCCTCTGTTAAATCCACCGCTTTTTGCACACTTTCTTTTAAACGGGAATGAAACCCGGGTTCCACAATCAGACGATCAATCAGAAGATCAATAAAGTGATCTTTTCTTTTGGAAAGTTTTTTTGCTGTAGCCAATTCAATCCATTTCCCATCTACACGGGCACGGGTATAACCAACTGATAAAAATTTTTCAAATTCCCTTAAAAATTCCCCTTTCTTCCCCTGAGCCACAGGAGCCAATACAAAAAAACGTGTGCCTTTTGGAAGAGACATGATTTCCTTTACAATCTGATTAACAGAGCTTTTTTCCAAAGGTTTTTGATGTTCTACACAATAAGGAGTCCCCAGTCTGGCAAATAACAATCGAAGATAATCATAAATTTCCGTCACCGTACCCACAGTGGAACGGGGACTATGGCTGATGGACCTTTGATCAATAGCCACAGCGGGTGACAGACCTGTAATCGCATCCAAATCCGGTTTTTTCATCTGGGAAATAAAAAACCGTGCGTAAGAAGAAAGGCTTTCCACATAACGGCGCTGCCCCTCCGCATACACAGTATCAAACACAAGGGAAGACTTCCCACTGCCACTCAGACCGGTTACAACACTGATCTTATTACGGGGAATGAAAGTGTTAATGGATTTAAGATTATGTTCTCTGGCACCATAAATATAAATTCCATCCGCCATTGTTTTTCCTTTGCAAGAGGGCTAGGACGAAAAACCACCAGGAATCTGTTTTGTGATATGACAGGCCACTTCAAACGGATGCAGGCTTTCAAAATGTTTTACATAAACATAAAAATCCTCAATCCAGGATTTTTGATTGAACAGGTCCTTAATCCTTCGAGCCGCGTCTTCAGAAAACATTAAATTTTCACTATTGAGTTTTGCGAACTCCTGTTCATCCGCTTTCTTCACAGCCGTTTGAACAGGGGTTCCCAACACAGATTCCACTTCATTAATCAAATCAATCAAATTTTGTTTTTCCTCCTTAATTTTTAATTTTATAAACGCAAGACTTTTTTGAGCATGAGGAGTCGCCGAGATGGATTGTTCTTTTCCCAGCCAATTAAAAACCTTACTCTTATCCACCGGGAAAGAAGAGAAATCATCCTGAAATTTTTCCTGAATCAATGCACGAGCCAGGCTAGCCGAACAAGGACAGGTGGAGCTATAGGTGATTGTCATCCCCATTATTAATTCCACTTTTCCCCCTTTTAACAAGCGGCCTTTATAAAAAACAGGGTAATATCGCCAACCTTCCAGTGAGTCGCTTTTCAGTGCTTTTCTCTTCACCGGCCAGTTCCAATCAAACTTAAGATAGGCTGTTTTGGAGACTCCCTTCTGTGACTCCACAAGTCGATGTAAAAGTTTTTCCACTTCCTGTAAATTAAGTGTTTGATTGCTTAGAAAGTCATGTAAACCCAAGTAGATACGGGACATATGAATACCCCGCATACTTTCATTGTCCAAAGACACCATAGCTGTCACTTTGGATTGCAACTGAAGAGTTTGAGAACCATCTTGTATCTTTATGGGTATCTCCAGGTCTTCGATTCCCACACGGTCTATCTTTCCACCTATAAATGGTTTTTGTTTTGAAACATCCTCTTCAATTTTTTCCACATCTGATTTATCCATAAATAAAACTCTTACTTTTAAAGGTAATACACTGTCAAATTATATAAGCCTGCCCCACTTTTTCCCGCCTGCACGGGAATTGACATACCTATACGGAGATGACAATCCAACTTCCCGGCCAACTCCAGCTAAGATAATGAAGAAGAGGTGTTTTTTGTCACTTCCACCTGAAGAGGGGTGCGAAAGTGCATATCCTGCTGAGGAAAAGCAATGATAATATTATTTTCCCTAAATAACTCATCCACACGAAAACGAATATCACTGGGAATCCTTTTCAGTTCAATAATATGCTGCACCTTTACCCAAAAAGAAACAGAAAAGTTCAATGAGTGATTACCAAACTCCTTAAAAAACACAATAGGGTTAGGGGTTTTTAGGACCATCTTATGCTCTTTCACGGCTTTCAAAAGAAGTTCTTCCACTTTTCGAGTGGGGGAACCGTAGATGACACCTACATTCACCCGCCTCCTCACTACAGAATCAGACAGAGTCCAGTTCAAAATATTTTTTTCCAAAAAAGAACTGTTAGGCACCACAATCTGAGTATTGTCTATAGATTTAATGATTGTCGCTCTGGCGCCTATCCGCTCCACCTCTCCTGTCAAACCCTCTATTTCCAAAATATCCCCGGCACGAACGGGTTGCTCTAAAATGAGAATCAAGCCACTAATAAAATTGTTCATAATATTTTGGGAACCAAAACCAATACCCACAGCCAAGGCTCCACCAATCACAGTAAAAATAGTAATAGGTATATTTAAAAGCCTTAGAGTAAAAAGGCATAGAACAACCATTAAAAAATAAAGAATAAAAGTAGAGATGGCGTGTCCGACAGACTCCTGAACATCCAGCCTTCTTAAAATCAGTTTTTCCAAATGGCGAGTGAGTTGGCGCAAAACAAAATAACCGGCGATGAGAAGAGTAATCCCCACCACCAGTTGTCCCAATGTAATGGTATTTTTATCTATTTTAAATAAAACCCAATTCCAAATACCGGGTATTTTTGACCACAGATCCGTAATAATAAGGTCTATCTGATACCAAAGGGCTTTCCACATGATATCTTTATGTTGAAAGCAACTTTACGATGGGTCAAGACATGATGAAATAAAACAGCGAACAGAAAAGCCCTTTAAAAAACAATCACATTATATTTTATAAAAGCAAATTTTTTAGTAAAAACAGATACTTATAGATCTCCCTCTCCATGAAATCTTTGGTTTTGCCGAACAAAGTCTTAATTGTTATAAAGAAACTTCATTAAAAAATCATAAACAAAGGTTTTTTGTTTTGGCGCACTTAGACTATTTAAATCGGGGCAACCTGGATTATATTGAGAACCTGTTTCAACAGTACAGAAAAAATCCGGACCAAACTCCACCTGAATGGAAAATGTTTTTCAA
>JANQSP010000004.1 GCA_028283955.1 Bdellovibrionales bacterium | reverse complement strand
GTGAAAACGGGGATCCAGTAAAGTATGTTACTTCCTCTGGATTCCCGCCTCCGCGGGAATGACGAACTTTATGGGAATGAAAGTCTATGAAGTCAAAAGTCAGCTCAAAAGCTCAAACATGCGTTTTGCCACAGAGCGGGTTAGCCGCTCGTGTGTCAAAGCCGAACTCGTTTTGAATTTATTTTGCCTTATAGGTATCCGGCTATGCAGTTTTTAAAATCCTCCTAGCTTAAGTCCACAATCAGGGCTCCCGTGTTTTCTATTCCACGGATTCTTTCATATCTCCAGGGGTAATGGGCTCCCTTTAGGTATTTAATGGTTTTTTGTTTAACGACTCCCTTTCCTTTTCCTACGATGATACGTAGCTCTGGACAGTTTTTGTGTTTCATAATGAAAGGGTCCAGTAGGTTAAAAACTTCATCTGTTGTACAACCATGTAAATCAAGTGTGGGTATTTTTTTAGAAGCCATAATGGTTTGTTAAATGTTGAACTGAAAACATCTCCGGTTGATTTATCTAAGATGTTGTAGATCTCTTTTAATAAGTTGCTGCCTCCTCTGAACTTGCCCTAAATAACTATATTTGGCGGGCTCTTTTATCCACATTTAAGGCGGCTTCTCTCATGACTTCGGAAAGGGTGGGGTGGGCATGGAAACTACGGGCCAGGTCTTCACTGCTGGCTCCGAATTCCATGGCCACCACCGCTTCCGCTATCATGTCGGAGGCTCTGGGGCCTAAAATGTGCACACCTAAAATTTGATCTGTATTGTTATCAGCCAGGACTTTTACAAAACCTTCCGTTGATCCCAAGGCTTTGGCTCTTCCATTGGCGGTGAAAGGAAACTTTCCGGATTTGTATTTCACTCCCTTCGTTTTTAACTCTTCTTCGGTTTTTCCCACGCTGGCTACTTCGGGCCAGGTGTAAATAACAGAGGGCACGGTTTCGTAGTTTACATGACCGGCCTGACCGGCAATCACTTCCGCGACAGCCACTCCCTCCTCTTCCGCTTTATGGGCCAGCATAGTTCCACCAATAACATCACCAATAGCAAAAATGTGGGAATGTGTTTTGGTTCTCCAGTGTTTATCCACAGGGATAAATCCTTGTTTGTCTGTTTGAATACCGGCTTTTTTCAAACCCAGATTTTGTACATAGGGTTGGCGTCCTACAGCTAACAGTACATAATCCCCTTTTAAAGAAAGAGTTTTATCATTTTTGTCTTTGTAAAACAGTTCCGCACCGGATTTTGTGACATTCACTTTTTGAACCGCGCTTTCCAGTAGGAATTTTATCTTTTGTTTTTGCAGTACCTTAAATAAGTTTTTGGATAGTTCCTGATCCATCATGGGGCAAAGTCTGTCTGCGTATTCCAATACAATCACTTCTGTACCCAGTCGGGACCAGACAGAAGCCATCTCCAATCCGATGTAGCCTCCTCCTACTATGAGAAGTTTTTTTGGCAGTTTATCCAAACTGAGAGCCTCCGTAGAGGAAATGATTCTTTTTCCATCCAGAGGAATATTTGGCAGGCTATTGGGGACACTTCCTGTGGCGATCATAATATTTTTACCTTCAATAACCTGGGTATCTGAACCGTTTTTGACTTGCACTTTGTTAGGGGAGAGAAAAGAACCCACGCCTTCAAAGCGATCAATTTTGTTTTTTTTGAACAGGTACTGGATGCCTCCTGTCAGTTCTTTTACGATTTTGCTTTTTCGACCCATCATGGTTTTTAAGTCCAAAGAGACGGAAGAGGTTTTCACTCCATGTACAGACATTTCCTCTTTCGCAAAATGGTAATGCTCGGAAGAATCCAAAAGAGCTTTGGAAGGGATACATCCCACATTTAAACAAGTGCCTCCCAGGCTTTTGTCTTTTTCGACTACGGCGGTTTTAAGTCCCAACTGGGCCGCCCGGATAGCTCCTGTGTAACCTCCGGGGCCTGAACCGATTACTATCAAATCATAAGACATAACTTTACTTTCCTCCTGGTTTTATTTCTAATAAGTGCGATTGAAAACATCTCCAATTATTTTTTCTAAAATGTTGTATATTTCTTCAACAGTTACTTCCTTCTCCGAACCTGCCTTAAATAAAAATGCCCTAATCAAACATCCATGAGAAGACGAATAGGGTCTTCCACACATTCTTTAATTTTGAGTAAAAATCCGACGGACTCTCTTCCATCCACCATACGATGATCGTAGGATAAAGCCACATACATCATGGGTTTTATTTGTATTTGTCCATCTACTGCTACCGGTCGTTGTTCAATTTTATGCATACCTAAAATACCGCTTTGAGGTGGGTTGAGGATAGGGGTGGACATCAAAGAACCAAAGACCCCTCCGTTGCTGATAGTAAAAGTGCCTCCCATTAAATCATCCGGGCTTATTTTTCCGTCCCGGGCTTTTTCAGCATAAAATAGCACCGCTTTTTCCAATTCCGGCATTCCTAACTGATCGGCATTGCGGATGACCGGCACCACCAATCCTCTGTCCGTACTGACAGCCACTCCAATATGGCAGGAATGGTTATAAACAATATCATCCCCTTCAATAAAAGCGTTCACTTTCGGGAAAGTTTTTAAAGCCTGAATGGTGGCTTTTATAAAAAAGCCCATAAAGCCCAGTTTGACATTGTGTTTTTTTTGAAAACTTTCTTTGTATTGAGCGCGCAGGTTCATTACTTCGGACATATCAATTTCATTGAAGGTGGTAAGAGTGGCCGTGCTGTGTTGAGATTGGACCAGTCGTTCAGCAATGCGCTTGCGAATCGTACTCATTCTTTCTTTTGTTTGTTCACTTAAGGTATTTTTATTTAGGGCAGGTTCGGAGAGAGAAGTAACATTTGGAGAGACGGGGCCTTTTTCAAGGAAGGATAACACATCCCCTTTGGTGATGCGGCCGCCTGGTCCCTGGCCTTGAATGTGAGAAGGATCTAAGTTTTTTTCTTCTACCAGCTTTCTTACAGCCGGTGAGAGAGTTTGACCCATGGAGGTACCTGGTCTTTCTGTTTGAATGGAAGAAGGTGTTTTGTCTTTTTTTAGAAAATCGGTAATCAATTTTTGATCAGAGGGAAAGCTTTGTGGTTTTTGTTCCATGGATGGAGAGGGGGATGCATCAACAGAGTTTTCTTTTGGGGCGGTGGGAGTTGTTTGTTTTGTTTGGTTTGTCTCCGCGGGGGGAGATACAGAAGTATCCAACTCAGCTATCACCTCACCAATTTGTACATCTTCTCCTTCCTGCTTTAAAATATTCAATTGCCCGCTGTGCTCGGCTACTAAATCCATAGAGGCTTTATCTGTTTCCATGACCACCAGCACATCATTTTGTCTGACATAGTCGCCTGTTTTTTTTTGCCATTTGCCAATAGTGGCCTGTGTAACGGATTCTCCGACTGAAGGGACTTTAATTTGTTGCTTCATAAATTATACCGCTCCGGCTTGTGAACTCGGGTTGCTTTTTGTTCTCCTATGAGGAGTCTTTTTAAGGATGGAAAAATCAAACGCTCCAATTTTTAAGTATCCTACAAAAGAAAGCGGCAATTTGCAATTTTTACTTTTTCCGTTCAAAAAATCTTATCCTTCTAGTGTTAATAAAGGGTATTCTCCTAGGAGAAAATCAATATCAGAACAATTGACTGCGCCAAATAGTGGCTTCTCTGGAGGGTCCGACAGAGATCATATCCACAGGTACATTTGTCTCTTCCTGAATGAGTTTTATGTAATCCTGAGCGGCTGTCGGCAGGTCTTCAAACTTTTTTATGTTGGAAATGTCCTGCTGCCAACCCGGAAGAGTTTTGTAAATCGGTTTGGATAAGGATAATTTTGAGGAATGTACGGGGTAATCGGAAATAATTTTCCCGTTTAAATTGTAGGCTGTACAGACAGGAATTTCTTTTAAGTGAGAAAGTACATCCATTTTCATTAAGGCCAGATGAGTGATGCCGTTTATACGAACAGCGTATTTTAATGCAGGTAAATCAAGCCATCCGCATCTTCTCATTCGACCTGTAGTGGCTCCCCACTCTTCTCCGGTTTTTTGCAAAAATGCGCCTTCTTCTCCGGAGCATTCCGTAGGGAAAGGCCCCTCTCCCACTCTGGTGGTGTAGGCTTTGGTAATGGCAATAACTTTTTTGATAAAACCCGGTCCGATACCCGATCCGATTAAGGCGGATCCGGATACAGTATTGGAGCTTGTAACGTAAGGGTATGTGCCATGAAAGAGATCCAGCAGGCTACCCTGTGCCCCCTCAAATAAAACTTTTTTATTTTCTTTTAATGCTTTGTAAATTAAGAAAGCCGTATCCTGGCAGCGATAATGTTTCAGTTCCTCTCTTAAAGTGAGGATTTGATTTAAAGTGTCTTTTAAAGATATAGGTTTTTTCTTGTAAAGATTTTCAATCAGGAAATTTTTCTCACTTAAGGCTTTGGATAATTTTTCTTTAAGCGTTTCTTCATCTGTAAATAAATCATAGAACAGTAAAGCTTTACGGGAGGCTCTGTCTTCATAAGCCGGACCTATTCCCTTTCCGGTGGTGCCTAGTTTGGTGTTGTTGGATGCTGTTTCGCGGGCCTGATCTAATACTTTGTGATAATGCAGTGATACAGTGGCTGAATCGGAAATCAGTAGTTTTGAAGGGTTATTTAGGTAATTTCCAGACTCTTTTATGGTTTTTATTTCAGAAACAAGAGTTTCAATATCCAGGATTACACCGGAACTGATGATGCAGGTGGTATTTTGATGAAAAATGCCGGAGGGAATCAGGTGCAAAACTTTTTTTTGACCTTTGATATTCAAGGTATGGCCGGCGTTGGACCCACCTTGATAGCGAACAACATAATCCGCTTCAGCAGAGAAAACATCAACGGCTTTCCCTTTTCCTTCATCGCCCCACTGAGAACCTATTACAATAATGCCTGACACAGAAGAAAATTAAGACATAAGGGAAGGTGTTTTGCAAGCTCTATTGTTTCAAGAGTATCCTGCCTTTAGACAAAGTACTGAAGACCTAGGTCTATTGGCCTTAAAATCTTATTTCTCATGTGTTATTTTATCTAAATATTGTGAATTTACTTACCGATTAAGAACTCTGGGTAATGAGGTTTTAACTTTTCTAAGGATACTTATATGAAAAAAATGTTTTATTTTGCCTTGTTTTTTATCTTCTTCTCTGCTTGTGGTGGCTTGTATTTGGATGATGACACCGACCGCAGAGATGATGATCGTGTAGGTGAAGTAGATCTGCCGGAAGATTTGACAGAGGATCAATCTTTATCCGGAATTTTGAAAAACTGTAAACCTGAATTATCCGTTCCTGATAATACTGTTGATATTATCACTGATATTTTTGGTGTTGGTGATAAATACCCCCCAAGAATAATAAGAGAATGTTTAAAAAAGAAATTGGAGGATGGTCATACTCGTATTTGTAATGCTCGAGAGGAACTGGAAAGACAAAGAGACAGAGCACGTAATGATACTACCAGAGCCAGGATAGATAACTCTATTTATAAATTGGATCAGATCCAGTTTAAGTTTAATCAAAACCTGTATGAAATTGCCGTAGACCTGGATGAAGAGTTGATAAAGCTGGAAGGAAAGCCAAGACGTAATAATGACGTTGGGCGGTTTTTTGATTGGCTTAGAAGAGAAGAAACAGAAGCCACTCGGGATATTTTTGATATAGAATCATACAGCGAGTGTAATTTTTATTCTGATGATGATGACTAAGATGCATTCTTAAGTGCCGCATTATAAAGAAAAAAGACTGTTTTATTTACTTTTTCTCTTCGTTTTGTGTACTGACACTATTCTAATAACGAATTGACTTCCTTTCTATTCTAATTCCATAATGCGTTTATGAGGAAGTGGTTCTTTATTGTCCTCCCTGTACTTGTCATTTCTTTGGTTTTAATTGATTATTTAATATCTTCCGCTGAGCATTCTTACCAGGGTGTAAAACACAATCAAGCTTATAAGCCAGGTAAAAAATCAGAGAAAGTACCGGAAGGTTCCCCTTCCATAAGTAAAATAGATACTAAAAATAACAAAAGCACAAGAATAGAAAAAAGATCATCTGTGAGTGCAGGTCGTTCAGATTCCCGTTCTGGCAGGATGATTTTGGAGGGTAGGGCAGGCAGTTCTTCAGTGCAGTCCTCTTCTCTTCATGCAGGTTCCGGTTCAAGCGCCCGTCCTACACCGGTTTCTTTAGATATACCTGTTCAGGAGAATCCTGATTCCAAAGCTTCTTTTATTGCAGGGGCACCTCCTCCTGTCTCTTTCTCTTTAAGCTTTGTTAATGAACAGGTAATAAAACATAATCTCCAATTTAATGATGTACCTATAGGGGGTCTTTCAGCTATTGCCTATAATCCGGAGAAAAATATTTTTATTGCTTTGTCAGATGATAAAGGCAGAGAGGGTCCTCCTCGTTTTTATGAGTTAAAACTGAATGAAGTGGAAAAAGGAAAGAAGTATGAATTAAGGGTAAATAACCAGGTGGATCTGAGTAATAAACAGGCGGGAGGGCTTATGTCTATTGATCCGGAAGGGGTTGCTTTTCTTGGATCGGATCGGATGTTTATTAGTTCTGAGGGGGCTCAGTTGCCGGATTTGAATGTATATGTTCCTCCCGGTGTGTTTATGTTTAATTCAAAAGGGGAGTGGCTGTCCTCCCTTCCCCTTCCGGATATGTATTGGCCGGATGATCTTGATCGGCTGGGGGAATGGGGGGTGAAAGAGAATAAGGCTTTTGAAGCTTTATCTGTTGACTCGGAAGAAAATCAGCTTTGGCTGGCGACGGAATCGGCTCTTAATCAGGATGAACAAGACGGGGACAATGAAAATAAACAATATGTTCGTATCAGTCGGTTTGACATAAAAACAACCAGGATGAACAGTCAGTTTTTATATCAGATGGACTCTGATATTGAGGTAAATAATTTAAGAGGTCAAAATGGATTGACGGATTTTTTTTCATTGGGAGATCGTAGGTTGCTGACAATAGAAAGAGCTTATTTAAAAGACGAATCTGTTTCCGGTAATAGGAAAACAGATGCCAACATGGTTCGCTTGTTTTTAACCGATTGTTCCGGTGCTGATAATGTTTCAGGGCATCAGCAGTTGGCAAATGGGCAGTTTGTCACTTGTGGAAAAAGATTGCTGGCTGACTTATCCTCTGTCATAGGAGATAAGGTGGATAATATTGAGGGTATTACAATGGGGCCGGCTGTTAAGGGAGGGGGATATTTGTTGGTATTGGTGAGTGATAATAATTTTAATCGAGCGCAAAAAACACAGTTTTTGTTTTTTCATTACTTACCGGATGATGAGAACAGACGGTAATGTCGTATCCTTTGGTTCCAGGAAAATATAAAAAGTTGTCTTTGGTGTCTCCGGAGCAATTGGTTAGGCCGGAAGAAGTGGGTATTCTTCCTGAGCGGGCTATCCTTTGTTTTTCCAGTTCGGTAGCCCGCTCTTTAAGGAAAACACAATATTTTGAGAAAACGATATATAAAATGGGATGCACTATTGATTTATATAAGAGGAAAAACGGGAAAGAAGAAATAACAGTGGGGGTTATGAGTGATATTGGTATAGGGGCTCCGGCAAGTGTCCTGTGTTTAGAGCAATTGCGTGTTTTAGGAGTTAAGGAATTTATCAGTATGGGTATGGTGGGTTCTTTAAATCCGGATCTTAAAATAGGGGAAAGGGTGATTATAGTAAAAGCTTTTAGGGATGAGGGCTGTTCTTATCATTATAAATCTCCTTCTTCTTATGTGGAATTGTCTCGTAATAAGTTAAGTATTTTTGAGAAAATGAATTTAAAGTCGGTGGTGAGTTGGACTACGGACGCTCCCTGTAGAGAAACAAAGGAGGAGGTACTGTATTTTCAATCTCAGGGAGTGGAATGTGTGGAAATGGAAGCTTCCGCTTTAATGGCGGTGGGTGAACACTATGGCTTGGATGTTTTTTGTATGGGGGTGGTATCGGATCACCTTTCTGCTCAAGGCTGGACTCCTCAGTTTTCTCATCCTGATATTAGGAAAAGCCTGTATGAATTGTTAAATGAGGTGCTGTTTTTGTAATTCTGCAAAACCTTCTTCCACGAATGGTAACTGTGTATCTATGAAGTCAAAAGTCAGCTCAAAAGCTCAGACATGCGTTTTGCCACAGAGCGGACTGGCCGCTCATGTGTCAAAGCCGAACTCGTTTTGACCTGCTTTTGACTTCATAGATTTTCATTTCCCATTTCACGGGTGTTGAAGAAACAGTACCCCGTCATTCCCGCGCAGGCGGGAATCCAGAAACGTATGCGTCCTTAGTTTGGATATGTATTTTGCCATAGAAGGAACTTTCAGTTATAACAAATGTAAAAGAGGGCGGGAGTTTTTTATGTCTCAGTATGATTTCGATTTATTAACTATTGGCGGTGGTTCAGGAGGAGTGCGGGCCAGTCGATGGGCGGCCGGTTTGGGCGCTCGAGTGGCTATATGCGAGGAAAGTCGTTATGGTGGCACTTGTGTATTGCGTGGCTGTATTCCCAAAAAACTCATGTTGGTCGGTTCTGAATTTCCGGCTCACCTTAAATATTTTTCCTCCTATGGGTGGTCTGTCGATTCACCTGATCTTAACTGGTCTGCTCAAAAGGAAGCTCGTGACAAGGAGCTCAGCCGCCTGGAAGGTATTTATGAAAACCTCTTGTCCAAAAAAGGAGTTAAGGTTTTAAAGGGACATGGGAAAATTACCTCTCCCCATACAGTGGAGGTGGACGGCAAAAAATACACGGCCCGTTTTATTCTGATTGCCGTTGGCGGGCAGCCCTCCTTACTGGATATTCCAGGTGCTGAATGGGCTATTACTTCTGATGATGTATTTGAGATGACGGAAAAGCCTGATTCTGTTTTAGTTATGGGAAGCGGTTATATAGGAGTGGAGTTTGCAAGTATCTTTAACGGATTTGGTACAAAAGTCAGTTTGATATTCAGAAAAGATAAAGTGTTAAGGGGATTTGATCAGGATGTAAGGTCCTTTTTACAAGAAGAGATGATAAAAAACGGAGTGGATGTCATTCCCAATAATACAATTGAGAAAATTGTCAAAAAGGGGGAACAATTTGAGGTATCTTTAAGTGGGGGGGAGGTAAAGACGGTGGATAAGGTCCTCTTTGCTACGGGTAGAAAGCCGAAGATAAAGGGCTTGGGTTTGGAATCCCTGGGTGTGAAGACAAATGCCCAAGGGGAGATTGAAGTAAATGATTATTTTGAAACCTCAGTAAAAGATATTTATGCCTTAGGGGATTGTGCCAATACTCCTTACCAATTAACACCTGTGGCAACGGCAGAGGGAATGGCCTTGGCGGAACATCTTTTTTCCGGATCAACCAGGAAAGTGGATTATCAATTTATTCCTACGGCTGTTTTTAGCCAACCTCCGGTGGCAGTAGTGGGCTTAACGGAGGAACAGGCTGTGGAAAAAGGTCACACTGTTTCGGTTTACACCTCCCGGTTTCGTCCTTTAAAGTACACGGTCACATCTATTGATAAAAAAACTTTTATGAAAATAATTGTAGATAAAAAAACAGATAAGGTGTTGGGTGTGCACATGGCTGGTGATGATGCACCGGAGATTATGCAGGGAATAGCGGTGGCTTTAAAAGTGGGAGCCACGAAATCGGACTTTGATAAAACTATTGGTATTCACCCCACCAGTGCGGAAGAGTTTGTCACTATGAGATAATTTTTTGTTTAGGGCAGGTTTAGAGGGGGCAGTGATTTTTTAGGTCATTCTCGCGCAGGCGGGAATCCAAAGGAAGTAAATGAAAGATTTAAAAGTAAAGTTTCAGGAAAAATATCAGGAGTTGGGTATTCCCACTCCTGAAGTACATTTTGTTTTGGGCTCTTTAATGAGTTCAGAATTGGAAAACGGCAGCAAGGGTTCTGCGTGGGAGAAAAAAGGGCGTCTGACCTTTTCTGAAGTGCCGGGATTAAATACAGCATCCGCCCCTTCTCATACCGGCTGTTACGAATATTTTTATCATAAAGAAAAAAAGAAGAGTGTTTGTTTTCAATTGGGGCGATTGCATGGTTATGAAGGGTTAAAGGCTCAGGAGGTGGTGCGAACAGTGACAGGTCCGTGTCAGGCTGGTACAGACTGTTTTGTGCTTTCCAATATTTCCGGTGGATTAAAGCAAGAACTGGTTCCCGGGTCTGTGGTGGCTATAACGGATCATATTAATTTTACAGGACAAAGTCCTCTTGTGGGTTTTTCAAGACAGGAGCCAAAGGATTTTTATTTTTTGGATATGGAGAAAGCTTATAATACTGAAATGACAGATACCCTTGTAAAAGAGATGAAGAAAAAAGAACTCAGTGTGTGTTCAGGTGTTTATGTTGGTGTTTTGGGCCCTCAGTTTGAAACACCCGCAGAAGTACGGTTATTTGCCGATGGGGGAGCTGATGTGGTGGGAATGTCCACAGTGTGGGAAGTGATAGCCCTAAACTATTTAAAAGCGAAGGTGAGTGCCGTTTCGATAGTAGCCAATCCGGCGTGTGGAATAGGGGAGTCTGTGGAAATAGATTACTCTTCTCTTAAGCCCTGCTTTCGTTCCGTTATAGAGTCTTTTTTAAGTTTTGCTGAAAAATATATATAAAAAAAGCCCCATAAATATACGGGGCTTTTTATGTACTGAAATTTTATTAATCTGTTACCAGCGTCGGCCACCACCGCCGCCGCCTCCTCCGCCGCCGTTTCTGTTCCTTCTACGGGGCTTATCAATAGATTCATTCACTCTCATCGGACGGCCTTTTAGGTCGTAGCCATTGAATTCTGATATTACAGCTTCACTTTCTTCTTTTGTGGACATTTCCACGAAACCAAACCCTTTGGATCTTCCGGTATGGTGATCACTGATTATTTGCACAGAAACCACTTTTCCTTTTGGAGAAAAAAGATCATTTAATTCATCTTCGGTAACATCATAAGATAGATTGCCAACATATAATTTTCCCATTTGTTTCCTCACTTCATTTTAATTGTTGTATTTTTTCTTAACTCTTTAATTAAGATGTAGTTTCTTTCTAGAAAAACGATATTGACTTGTCAAATTAATTATTCCCTAATGTTTCAGATAAAACGCGGAAATGCTTGATTTCTATATATTGGGTTGGAAGAATGAAGACTAAAGGATTGTTAATCAAATAAAAGGACGGGTAATTGAGTAAGGTGTTTTCCAAAGTCATACTGTGTGAATATCTTCTTTCCATGGAGCGGGGAGACGGGCAGATAAAAAAAAATCAGATGATTTTGGTGGATGAAAATAAAATTCATTCTGTGGGGCCTGTTCCCCAAACCCTCCCGGAAGGGAAAGAAATAATTCGGTTAAACAATCATCTTGTGTGTCCCGGGCTTATTAATACGCACACACATCTTCCTATGGTGTTATTTCGCGGCCTGGGAGATCACCTCACTTTGCAAAGATGGTTAGAGGAAATTATTTTTCCCCTGGAAAAGAAGATGGTGAATCCGGAGTTTATTCGTGTGGGAACGGAATTGGCTTTGCTGGAACTCATTAAAAACGGAATCACTACGGTTTGTGATATGTACTTTCATACTCCGGTTATGGCCGGACTCTTTGAATCCTATGGTTTAAGGGGGGTATTGGCGGTGGATATGCTCAGCTCTTTTTCTGATTGGAAAAAAGACTTGGATGATTTGTGTGATACATATAAGGAAAGTCAAAGGGTGCACCCGGCTATAGCCTGCCATGCTCCTTACACCTGTGATGCGGATTTGTTAAAATTGTCCGCTGAAGAATCCCAAAAGAGAAATCTTCCCATCTCCATTCATGTGGCGGAAACCGAATGGGAAATATCCGAAATAAAAAAACAATATGGAAAAACCCCTGTTGCTCATTTGAAAGATTGTGGGGTCATTGGCCCTCACTCAATTTTTGTTCATTGTGTTTATTTAAATGAAGAGGATATGGATTTAATGGCGGAAACAAACACCCCCTTATCCTATAATCCGGAAAGCAATATGAAGTTGGGATCAGGGGTTGCTCCTATTTTAAGGGCGATGGAAAAAGGCATCACTGTGAGTATGGGTACGGATGGGGCCGCCAGTAATAATGACCTGAATTTATTCACGGAAATGGATACCGGTGCCAAATTACAAAAGCTTAAAAATCCTTCCAAAACAGTGAAGGCAAAGGATATTTTTTCGATGGTCACCACCTCAGCGGCTAAGGCATTAGGGCTTTCCGATTCCATAGGTAAAATACAAGCGGGTTTTTTCGCTGACATTATCGCTTTAAATTTAAATCACCCTCACTTATATCCCAGGCATGATCTGCTTAATCATCTTGTGTATTCCGCTTCAGGCAGGGAGGTGGATTTTGTGATGTGCCATGGAAAGGTATTGATGAAAGATGCGGAAATTCAGGGAGTGGATGTATTTAGAATCTATGCTGAGGCGGAGATGATAAAGGAGAAAATAAAAGAGACAGTCTGAATATGTTAAAACAAAAACTTATTTATCTTTTGTGTTTGTTTTTTATTATCTCCTGTAAGCCTAAGACGGGTAGTGTGATTTTTTTTCACCCCGATGGAATGTCCTTAGCTCACTGGGATGCTGTTCGCCTGGTCAAAGTGGGGCCGGATGGTTTTTTGGAGTGGGATAAAATGGAAAATATGGCCGTCTATAGGGGGCATACCAGGAGATACCTTGGAGCCACTTCCAATGCAGGAGCTACTATTCATGCTTACGGAGTAAAGGTGGGTATCTATAGCTTTGGTATGGATAATGGTGAACCTGTTACGTCAGCCAGTGGAAAGCCCTTCTCTATTATGACGGAAGCAAAGAAACGGGGTTTGTCTGTGGCTCTTTGCCAATCCGGTGTTTTGGTGGAGCCGGGGACAGCCGTATTTTTATCTCAATCGAAAAACAGAAAAAATTTTGATGAGATTTCCCTTCAGATCATACAGTCCGGTGCGGATCTTATCTTCGGTGGTGGGGAAAAATTTCTTCTGCCAAAAGGGGTAAAAGGACGCTTTGGAGAGGGAATAAGAAAAGATGGAAAAAATTTAATTGTTTGGGCCAAACAGCAGGGGTATCGGGTTATTTATGATAAAGAGGAAATGCAGGGCTTGCCCAAAACAGTTGAAAAGGTGCTGGGAGTGTTTGCTTACGAAAACACTTATAACGATCACACGGAAGAAGAGCAAGTTAGGAAAAAGCAGCCTCATTATATAGATTCGGCGCCCTCTATAGCTGAAATGACAAAGTGGGCTTTGGAATTTTTAAAGAAAAAAAATAAAGAATTTTTGCTGGTTGTGGAGGAAGAGGGAACAGATAATTTTTCCAATAAGAATAATACGGAAGGTCTTTTGGAGGCGGGAAAAAGGGCGGATGACGTTATAGCCGTGGTAAACTCATTTTTAAATAAAAATCGAAATACACTTTTTGTTACAGCTTCGGATAGCAATGCGTCCGGTTTATTGGTTGCGGACGGTTATCCTAAAAAAAGGTGGGAGGCGGAGCAAACTCTTCCTTTGCAAACAGATAAAGGGGCTCCCTTGGACGGAAAAGATATAAGGGGTATACAAAAACCTTTCTTAACATTTCCTGATAAAAGTGAACGAAGAATGCCTTTTGGTGTGATATGGCCTACGGGCTGGGACCTCTATAGTGGTATGGTTGTTAAGGCCAGTGGGTTTCATTCCAGTCATGTAAAAGGTATTGTGGATAATACAGACATTTATAAATTAATGTACCTTACTTTATTTGGGAAAAAACTGCATTGAAGAACTCTTTATCTTCTTTTACTTTTTTTTATCGTTATCTTTTTTCCAAAAGAGCCAACTCCATTATTCGCAAGGTATCCTTTATTTGTTTTTTGGGATTGATTATTTCTATTGGCAGTTTGTTGATTGTATTTAATGTGATGGGGGGGTTGGGACAGTCTATCAAGGAGCGTTTTTTAGCGACGGAACCTCATGTGATTGTTTCTTTTGAGCATGATTCGTCTCCTGGTTTTGTCCAAAATCAAAAAGATAAAATTAAAAACACTCTAAAGTCGTCCGGCCTGGATTCGGAGGTGTCCGCTTTTTATTTTTTTGAAAGTATAGACATGGTTATACGGACTCAGAAGGGAGTTTTTTCGGGAGCGGTAGCCAAAGGTTACGATTCCTCTTACCTGGATAGTTTTTTACAAAGAATGCACGGGGAAACAGCTTTGCCTGTGGATAGTGATATTTTGGATGATATGGCAGGTAGAGGTGGTTTATCCGGTGGACAGGAGAAAAGGGACAAAGAGCCTTCGGTTATAAGAAACGCGATTCGAATGGGTAATGAAAAGTTGTTTTTTGCTGAAGATAGGGAATCGCATGAGAATAAGAAAAAAATTGTGATGGGCTTGGGTTTGGCCAGTGAGTTGGATTTATACGAAGGGGAGAAGGTGCATTTGATACCGGCGGAAAACCTTTTACTTCCTCCCGGGGAGCCGGTTCAGTTTGAGTTTGGAAGGATAGGGTCTATTATTTCCACACAAAATGCCATCTGGAATTCCGGTTATGTGTTTTACGATCGGGGTCACTTTCCGTCTTTTCGTGAGAGCAGTTCGTACAGATCCGGCTTTGAAATGCGTTTAAATGAACCGGAGGATTTTTTGCCGTATAAAACGGCATTGGAAGGGGCTGGTTTTTCCGTAGAAGTATGGCCCGAGAGAAACTCTTCCGTGTTTTTTGCTCTTAAAGTGGAAAAAATCATTATGAGTATTTTTTTATCTTTGGCGGGGCTGATTACCTTATTGGCCGTGTCGTCGTTATTAGTATTACTAATGGTGCAAAAGAAAAAAGAAATGGGAGCTTTAATGGCTATGGGGCTGTCTATTCAGAAAATTCACAGGTTGTTTGTTGGTATTGGTTTGCTCTTGAGTTCATTTGGTATGTTGGGAGCTTGTTTGTTTAGTCTGGGTGTTTGTTTGTTTTTAAAATATTCCAATATTCCTGTTTTAGCTCAATTTCATGCTGAAGCCAGTTTTCCGGTGGAGTTTAATATTCCCTTTATGTTTTTTTTATTTATTGGTATTTTCTGCTTGGCTTTCGTTGGATGTGTATTATCCGTTCGATCTCAGTCCCGTTATTCTCCGGCGGAATTATTGAAAACAGTAAACAGTTAATTATCTATTGTTGTTCTTGTAATGCCAGTGGAGGGCAGGAATGGCCTTTTTGTTGCAACTTATCAATTTCTTCTTCCGCTTTTATCCCACAATGATTTTTTTCTACAGTGGCAAATCTTATTACCTCTCCATCTTGTAGAAAGTCACAAAGTAGCTCCCTTCCGTTGCCGGGTGTCGGGTCTTCTGTATATACGTTAACAACTATGTTTATAGAGGTGCTTTCCTTGGTGCAGGTGGTTTTATATATTTTTACAGGGAGAGG
>JANQSP010000085.1 GCA_028283955.1 Bdellovibrionales bacterium | reverse complement strand
AAAATCATAAAAGAAAATCAGGCCACAGGTGACAAAGCCTACATTGAAAATCTAAAGGCAATAGATAACACCAGTGAATCAGACAATTCAAATTCCGCTTCCGACGACAGCCCACTCACAAATAAATTAAAAACACCCTCTATATCTCCTTCTGCACCGTCTTCCACGCATTCAGAAAAAGCGGATCCACATGATATCTCTTACTCCACTTACAATTCCTTTCGCCACACCCGCTTCAATGGTGTGGAGTTGGGAGTATTTAATGATCCTATTACCGGTTACAACGGCCTTATCAATATCGGATTTAGAGATCCCCTGGAATACAACGCTTTTCATTTTACTTACCAGCAATCACTTGAAAACTGGTTACTGCAAAGCAAATATGTTAACCGCGTTTATCGATTGTCCTGGGATATACGACATACTTATAAACAAGGTCTTGAAAATTTTTCCGGATCCAGAGCTTATTCTTATATCCATGAATTCAGCCAGGGTTTTCTATTCCCCGTGTTTAGATCAGGACACTGGCTTATGTCTTTTTACATGAAAAACGCCATATCCTCCATTGAATTAAAAAATCGACCGACAACATCTTATTATTTTAGCACTGAACCCACTTTACAGATTCAATATTCCAGAACATATAATAAAAATTTTGATTTTCACAGACAGTTTTTTCTTCAAACATCTTTAAACTATCAATTCAAATTTTCCAGCGATGATTCCAACCTTAGATTAAAAGCAAAATCTCATTACATAATGAATTGGGGTAGTGAGTTCTATACTATGCCCTTTTTCTCCTATCAAACCGCTTTAAAAGATAAGTCCATCCCTTTTCGTTATTTTAAACCGTTAAACTTGTTTACCAGTGCCGAATTCAGTTTCTTTGCCAGAGAAAGAATTTTTGAAGAAACCAATGACTATCTCCTTAGCGGTATCAAACTAAAAAAAATTATTGAGACCCCTGTATATTTTACCCGCTATCCCCTCTCACTCAGAAGCCTCTCTCCTATCATTAATGGAAAGTACATCCTGTTTTTAAACAATAATAACAAAAAATATGAACACCTTTTTGAGTGGACATTCGGATTGGAAATAGGCCTGCTTCTTCATCATAAAGTAAAAGCCAAAATCAATGTATACTACGGGCATAGTCATCCAGCGGATGTTTTCTTTCCAAAAAACAAAAAAGAAACGAAAAAATCCACAACTCTTAAGATGGAAAACCCAATCGGCCACTCTCATTTCGGTATTCAACTAAAATCCGAATTCTAAACAAGTAAATGATAGATCACAACTGCACCCACATAAGCCAAAATGTTGAGGCTGACCAGTTGAACAGCGGCGAATTTCCAGGAACCCGTTTCTTTATACACAATCCCCGTTGTGGAAAGACACTGAAGAGAAAACACAAAAAACACCAGCAAAGCCAAAATCCCCGCCCTGGAAAACAAAGGCTCTCCGTCTGATTTTTTAGTTGTTTTCATTGTTTCCACCATAGAAGAGTGAAAGGAATTGTCTTCCTCCAACTGCGTATTTTTCAAAGTCACTGCCAACACGGAAACAAAAACCTCTCTGGCCACAAAAGCGGAGAGCAAACTAACTCCCACTCTCCAATCCCCCCCCATTTGTTCAAATACCGGCTCAATCACCTGACCAAATTGCCCCGCATAGCTTTTTTGAATTTGCTCTTCCGGACTCACATCAGAGTAACGCGGGAAATGAGTCGCCACCCACATAACAAGAGCGAAGGTAAAAATGACCGGCCCGGCTTTCCATATAAAGTGCCTTGTACGAGACCAGGAAGAAGATAAAATATTGGATAAGACAGGGCGGCGATAAAGAGGAAGTTCCATGAAAAAGGAGGACTTCTTATCTGATTTCAAAAACACATTTAAAATACCCGCTGCCAAAATACCCAGGAATAAAGATAAAAAATAAAGAAAAGACATAATAAGCCCCGGCTTCCACGCGGAGTCTCCATAAAATAAAAAGCTGAGCAAAAGTGCATACACCGGAAGACGGGCGGAGCAGGTCATAAAAGGAAGAACAAAAATAGTGATCCATCTTTCCCGTTTTGAGGAAATGGATCTGGCAGACAGTGTAGCGGGGATAGCACAGGCAAAACCAGACAGAAAAGGAAATAAGGACCTCCCACTTAAGCCGATATAAGAAAAAGGGCCGTCCACCAAAGTAACGGCCCGCGCCAAATAGCCACTGTCTTCCAAAAGATAAATGCCAAGAAACAAAATAAAAACCTGTGGAACAAAAACGAGAAAGGCTCCAAAACTGGTCAATACTCCATTCGCCAGAAAATCCAGAATTAAGTTATCCTGACCATACTGTAATATACTTTCGACTCCATAGCTGAAACCATTATCTATAAAATCCATTAAAGGTTGAGCCAGCCAAAAAATACCTGAAAAAAACACAAAAAGAATTAAAGATAAAAAACCAAACCCGAATACAGGATGCAAAAGCCAGGAGTCCAACCAATGTGTCTTTCTTCCTATTTTCCGCTCTGCTTTTTGGATCAAAGCCTGATTGACTATATCTTTGGCTTGTTTCAAATAATTCTCCTGTCTTTTTTCGGACCAAACAGTGGAAAACACAGGCGAAACTTTAAGAGATTTCGTAAATTGATCCTGTGCCGAATTCAAAAGTTCAGGCACACCCCCCCCCAACAAGCCTTCTATAGGACAAACCGGCACATTCAGTTCTTTTGACAATAGAGCAAAATCAAAAGGGGATTCCTTCTTTTGAAGATCATACATACTCAAAGCCAAAATAACCGGCAACCCGGCCTCTTTTAACTGAAAGAAGAAGGGTAGTTGTCTTTTCAGCCGAGTGGCATCCAACACGAGAACAATGCCTTTTAATTCATTGTTAGCAATAGAGTCCTTCAGGATTTTCTGCGTCACCTCCCCTTCCGGAGAGCTTGAAAGAAAACTGTAAATTCCCGGAGTATCCACCACTTTCCAGGAACAGCCTTCTTTACGCACAAGACCAAATGAGAGATCCACCGTAGATCCGGGATAATTAACCGTCTGCCTTCTATAGCCTGTTATCCAATTAAAAAGGGTGGTTTTTCCGCTATTGGGAGGACCAACTAAAATGAGGTAGTCACTTTTAGACATTGAGCTTCATGTTTCCTTAACACAAGACGTTCATTTCCAACTTCGATGATGTAATTGCTGCTAAAGAACAATTTGCCTATAACCCGGACGATAATATTATTTCGAATACCCATATCCATGAAATATTGAACAAGGGAAGGCTCAGCCTGCAAATTAATCACACGGGCCTGAACCCTTTCGGGTAAGTCTTTCAAGTTGCAAGTCATAATTCATAAAAGTACAGAACTTATCCTGAAAAATCAAAAAAACAGGAAAAAAAACACACTTGAAAATTAACCGATAAATTTAGGATGAAAAAACAAATTATTGCCGGACAGAAGGGGCAGGTTCTAACTCGTCTAAACTAAACTGCCCTTTTTCCACATAATTAATGGAACAAACAAGCAATCCCTTCTTTATACTGCAATCATAGTCAGATGCCGTTCCCCGATTTTCATGTATGGAAAAATTCACACCTGCCGCCAGGAGCATATTACTCAAAATATTGCTCTTACTTTCTCCCGGAAAGTAAACAGACAAGCTTTCCTTCTCCTCAAACATTTTTGCTTTTACCGTCATTTTTTTTCCTAAAGAAGATTCCCCGACTGATTCAAAATGAACAACCTGAGGAGAAGACACAGACAGGTAACGTACATCTCCATTTGGAGTGTCTGTAATACTGTTCCTGTGAACAACATGATTTACACCATCCTCTTCCACCCTCTGCATTATCTGAAAATCAAACTGACTGTTCTGCAGACTGTACTTCTGTTTTTCTTCAGACCACTCATAACTATCCGTTACACTGGCCTGAAGAATAAACAGATCGCCCGACGAACTCCCTAACGAAGAGGAGGCAACAACCGGATAAGCTGTGAAAAGGATGAAATAAAAGAAACAAAGAAGTAATTGTTTCACTGTCCCTCAAAGGGTGAATGAGTAATTAAATAATGTCAATAACCCTATTCGGTTTTTTTTCACCTTTATTATGAAAAAAAAATCTTATTTTGAAACAGAAGTAAAAAACCATACCATAGTATGAGTGTCAGCGCTTCCGAAGATTTCCGGGAATTATAATAAGTAAAATAATTTTAATACCTTATCACATATTAACATGTTCTGAATATTTCTCTCACTTTATAGTTTTACCATTAAATCCATGCTGATTGGTTACTAAGCACATAAGAGAAACAAATAGAAAAGTTGCATAGAATAATTAAAACTTATGTTAGCTATTTTATTTCCTTTCTTCCTAAATCTACACATCCTTAAAGTCAGCATCGATCACATCATCTTCACTTTTACCATCTGTCTTTTTCTTTCCTTCTT
The DNA here is from genome assembly GCA_028283955.1 of Bdellovibrionales bacterium. GTDB lineage: Bacteria > Bdellovibrionota > Bdellovibrionia > Bdellovibrionales > UBA1609 > JANQSP01. Next base: position 27,019 of record JANQSP010000085.1, on the reverse strand, counting down.
CCTTTCCTTCTTCTTCCCCGGTGTTAGTCTCCTTAGTGCCTTTCGTTTTATCTGTTCCGGTTGGATCACCGGTTGAGTCAGAGGAAGAACCGCCTTTAGAGGCGGCATAAACAGCTGAACCCAGATCCTTATACACTTTATCCAACTCTCCATATGAATCCTGATAATCTGTTAAACTGGCATCATTGTTGTTTAGACAGTTTTTTGCAGAAGAAACAGCCTCTTTTGCTCTTTCAACCAATTCCTTGGACAATTTACCTTTATTTTCGGATATCAGCTTCTCCATCCGATATACCAGGTTATCCAATTTGTTCTTTTCTCCAATAGATTCCTTCTTTTGCTTATCCGCCTCTGCATATCTTGCAGCTTCATCCACCATTTTCTTAATTTCATCTTCTTTTAAGCCCGGTTTATTAATTTTAATAGACTGACTTTTACCGGTACTTTTATCCTTAGCAGACACATTTATTGTACCATCCACATCAATTTTAAAATGCACATCAATCTGAGGTACTCCACGAGGGGCAGGCGGAATATTCTGGAGTTCAAATTCACCCAGGAGTTTATTATCCTGAGCCATTTCCCTTTCTCCCTGAAAAATACGAATATTAACACCCGGCTGATTGTCTTCCGCCGTGGAAAAAACTTGTGATTTTTCAGTCGGAACTGTCGTGTTTCGCTCAATCAGGCGAGTCATTACACCACCTAAGGTTTCAATACCCAGAGACAAGGGGGTCACATCCAACAACAAGATATCCTTCACCTCTTCTGTAAAAACACCTGCCTGCACAGCAGCTCCCAAAGCCACCACCTCATCCGGATTCACGGATTTATTCGGCTCTTTACCAAAAAAATCTTTTATAGCCTGCTGAACCGATGGAATCCGCGTAGTACCCCCTACCAGAATAATCTCATCAATATCATTCACATCAAAGTTACCATCCGCAAGGGCCTTCCTGCATGGCTCAATGGATTTCTTCACCAGATCTTCAGTAAGCTGATCAAATTTAGCCCGGGTTAATTTCATATCCAGATGCTTGGGGCCGGAAGCATCCGCCGTAATAAACGGCAGATTAATCTGTGTTTCCTGTACAGAGCTGAGTTCAATCTTCGCTTTTTCAGCATGTTCTCTAAGGCGCTGCAAAGCTATTTTATCATTAGAAAGATCTATCCCCGAGCTACTCTTAAACTCGGCTATCATCCAATTCATTATGGCCACATCAAAATCATCCCCACCGAGAAAAGTATCTCCATTGGTGGATTTAACCTCAATAAGATCTTCCGCCACTTCCAGAATGGATATATCAAAAGTGCCTCCTCCAAAATCATAAACAGCTATTTTTTTATTTACTTTTTTATCCATTCCATAGAATAAAGCCGCGGCAGTGGGCTCATTGATAATTCTTTTTACTTCAAATCCGGCAATACGTCCGGCATCTTTTGTAGCCTGCCTCTGAGAATTATTAAAATAAGCAGGGACAGTAATCACCGCTTCTGTTACTTTTTGCCCCAGGTATTCTTCCGCATCTTCTTTAAGCTTGGCTAATATGAAACTACCGGCTTCTTCACAAGTATAAACTTTACTGACTATTTTAAAGCCGCAACCTCCTCCCTCTGTTTCCACCACTTTATAGGGGACACGTTTGATCTCCTCTTTCATGTCACTGTGCTTACAGCCTATGAACCTCTTGGAAGAAAAAATAGTGGACTCAGGATGAATAACGGCCTGCCTTTTCGCCAATTGGCCTACCAGCCTTTCTCCGTTTTTATTCCAACCAACAATAGAAGGTGTAGTCCGGTTTCCTTCTGAATTCGCTATCACTTTTGGCTTTCCACCCTCAATAACCGCGATAACAGAATTAGTGGTTCCCAAATCAATTCCAACAATTTTTCCCATAGCTGCACTCCCCTTTGAAAAACAATTTATAAAAAATTCAGTTCATTAAAAAAAGTCAAGTTTTTTATTAAAAAACAATGTCAAAAGGCCCTTTACAGTCAGTTAGTTATTTAAAACAGACTCCCCCTTCGACTTGGCAATCTCTCTCAACTGCTCCTCTTCTCTTCTCCTTAATTTCACCGGAATCCGTATATGCACCTGATACACCAGATTACCACGTTTTTTACTGTTCAGTTCAGGTAAACCTTCTTTTCTCAACATAATAAAATCCCCGTGCTGAGTACCTTTGGGTATAACAAGTTCTTTTTTTCCCTCCAAAGAATCCACCTGCATTTTTGTGCCTAAAAGCGCCTGCAGATAAGATATAGTGACAGAGCCTTTTAAATCCGATCCCTGTCTTGCTAATTTAGAGTTCTCTTTAACCACTATTTGCACATATAAATCCCCCGGCTGTCCACCACGGTGTCCGGATTCCCCTTTTTGACTCAGTCTCAAATGTGTCCCCGTATCCACTCCGGGAGGAATATGCACCTCCAGCTTCTCCTTCTTTTTCCTCCTGCCTGTTCCAAAACAGACTCCACAAGGGGATTTAATAATTGTTCCTGCACCCTGACAGGTTGGACAGGTAGAGGAAAAAGCAAAAAAACCTTGCCGGCGAGTCAGTCTCCCTGAACCCTTACATTCCGTACAATTCTCTGTTCCCGTACCCGGACGAGCCCCGGAACCTTTACAACCGTCACAACCCCGCTCCACTTCATAACTAATGACTTTATTGGCCCCTCTTAACACATCCAGAAGAGACACTTCCATACGATAGCGCAGATCAGCCCCTCTGATAGCGTTTTTCATACCGGAAGAAAAGGCTCTCTCTCCGAAAAAAGAATTAAAACCCCCTCCAAAAAAATCCCCTCCTTCAAAGATATCTCTGAAAGAGCTAAAAATATCATGAACATCCTGAAAGCCGGCCTGACCGAAACGGGAATGGACTCCGGCATGGCCAAACTGATCATATTGAGCCCTCTTTTTTGAGTCACCCAATACTTCATAAGCCGCTGCCGCTTCCTTGAACTTCTTTTCCGCTTCCTCATTTCCTTTATTACGGTCAGGATGGTATTTCAGAGCCATTTTTCGAAAAGCCTTTTTAATATCTTCCTGGGAGCAGTCACGAGAGACAGACAATACCTCGTAGTAATCCTTTTCCATATTAACCTTCACATCAAAATTAAAACATGCATGTTAATCACATAATTCTTAAAATGAGTACAAATTAGGATGGGTCAAGAAAGATAAGTAAAAAAAACAACTTTTTTGCTATTTATTATCCGATTTCTTTAAATAGTCCTCACGAAATTTTCTCAAATGCTTTTGAACATGGACTCTTTGTTTATCTGTCAGATCCCTTTTTAAAAGGTTTTTCAATATAGTCTCACCCAAAAGAAGATGCTTTGATTCTCCATACTGTTTAGCTGCAAGGCTGTACAACCAATAAGGGCCACCGTTTTTTGCTGACTGATAGGAATAACGAGCCGCCAACTCCGGTTTTTTAAGATCCACGGCATAGAGATAAGCTGCATAAAAATTAATACGCCAATCCTTTGGAAAATGCTTAAGACCTTTCAGTAAAATCTGTTCAGCCCCTTTCAAATCTCCAGGAAAAACACTTAATATAACAGAAGAAACTGTATAGGGAGTTTTAAAACGGGGAGCCAGTTCCGTAATAGCATCCACCATTCGATAGGACCAGCCCAATTCACAATGTTTTTTATCTCCCTTATAAACAGGTTTTCCCTTTTCAAAAGAGCAAAAATCAGCATCCTGTATAAAACGAAGCCACAAAAGGTTGGCCAAAAAATCACGATACCCTAAAGAGAAGTGCTGTAAAACATTAGGAGGAGCAAAGTATAAGGGTTTCCTTTCCTTCTCCCTGTTTCCTCCAAAAAAAATAATCCCAAAAAGAGACACACTTAAAATAAAAACTCTCATTATTCTTTTAATATTGTGTCAACAATATCAACACTCCTTTCCCCTGGCGAATTTTACCTAACTGTACTTTCGTCCACTTTCAATACAGTGTAAAATAATTATAACAAATCGCCTGTTTTTATAAAAATGTATTTAAAAAATGGTGCTCAGTTTAAAAGTCTGTCTACGTTATGATAAAATTTTATTGTATAAATAAAGCAACAACCTATAATTTTATTTAAAAGGAGTAAGATATGAATCTAACCAAACAAGATGGATTTTCCCTCCTGGAGTCTTTAGTGACTGTAGGAATTTTAGGCATCCTTACCGGTATTGCTGTTCCCAGCTATAGACACTATGCCCGCCATTCAAAAACAGCGGAAGCTCAATCCTCTTTGGGTCAGGTGTATATGGCTCAAAAGGCCTTTCACCTTCAATGGCGGTTTTATACAGGTGACTTACTTTGTGCCGGAGCCGCACCGGAAGGGGAAATGCTTTATAATGTGGGTTTTTCCGCCACTGACACCTCTCGTAATACCGGCAGTTCATACACCGGTACTGCACTCCAAGCCAGCCAAGATACCTTTTATAAACTCTGTAAGAAACAATTTGATAGCGGTAAATGGAAAAACTGCGCTTTCAAAAACAAACATAATACAGCTGGTTTCCAACCCCCCTCCATTCCCGGCACAGTGGATATCGAAGGGGATTCGAAATCCACTACTGCTACAGATGACAAATTCACGGCAGTGGCTATAGGTGACATCATAAACAGAGAGCCAAAACATAATGCAACAACTCTCGATATCTGGTCCATTGACAACTACAAACAAGTTGTGAGAGTAAAAGACGGTACCAGAGAATAACACCCGGAGAACAAAAAAAATGTACACATGGGGTAAAAGAATACTCTTTTTCCTGGCCACCAACTTTCTGGTCGTCTCTACGCTGTTTTTCATAGGCTCTTTTCTAATGAACTACTTCCAGGTGGAAATTGAGGGCTTCACTTTTCTGTTGATTTTCTACACTATCATCGGAATGAGCGGCGCTCTTGTCAGCTTATGGATGTCCAAGTGGCAGGCTATTCAATTTATGGGTGTTAAACTCATATCTGAAAACAGCTCCAATCCCATGGAAAGAGACCTTGTTCAAAAAGTACACCACTTGTCTGCAAAGGCCGGCCTGACTGTCAAACCGGAAGTGGGTATTTATGAAAGTGCGGATGTTAATGCTTTTGCCACCGGCCCAAGCAAAAAAAAATCTCTTGTTGCTGTTTCCACCGGCCTCCTCAACCACATGAATGAACATGAAACAGAAGGCGTTTTAGCCCATGAGGTAGCCCACATTGCCAACGGTGACATGGTTACTATGAGTCTTGTACAGGGAATGGTGAATGTGATGGTGTACCTGATTGCTCATCTATTAGCTCAAGTGGTGGTTAATACCCTTTTAAAAGGTCAAGGTCGTCGAAGCTGGTTCGTCGAATACATGATTCGCCAAGTATTTGCCTCAATTTTATTTATTCCCGGTTCCATGTTGGTTTGTCTCTTTTCCCGTTATAGAGAATACAGGGCCGATTATGGAGGTGCCCGCTTTGCGGGAAGGGATAAAATGGTAGCCGCTCTCCACTCTTTATCAAAAATGACTCAGGCGCAGACACAAAAGAAAAGCGAATACAGTTATTTAATGATAAGCAATCCCAGCTCAAGGTCTCTCCTTGTTCGCTTGTTCAGCACCCACCCTCCCCTGCCAGACCGAATTAAAAGACTACAAACCTCCCCCCTCTCCTAATTAAGCTATTAGCAGGCTTACCCCACCAAATTCAAGACAGTCACAGAGTTCAGCTTTGTAAGTTGGAAATGAAAGTCTATGAAGTCAAAAGCAGGTCAAAACGAGTTCGGCTTTGAACACAGAGCGACGGAAACGTCGGCTCTGTGGCAAAACGCATGTCTGAGCTTTTGAGCTGACTTTTGACTTCATAGACACACAGTTACCAAATGTAAAATATACCTGGATAACTGATTCAATTTAACAAAGGGATTGCTTTTAATGAAAAGCACAGCAAAAATAATAATATACCAACCAAAATATCTGTATTTTTATGAAAAACTTCTATCCCCTTTTTATTTTTCTTTTCCTTCTTTTATGTGGATTTTCTCTTTTTAAGAAAACAGATGAAAACCAGGCTTTACCAAAGTCGTTTATCCAGGAACCTGTCACTTTCTCAACAGACAAACCGGAAGAAATTCAAAAGCAGCTCGCCTTTATAGCAAAAAAATATTCCAGCCAGGCCATAGAGTGGTGGATTTTATATAAGAAAGCTCTCATTTTAAAAAAAGAGGATCCGGGGATTTTTTGTGTAAACATGCACTTCCTCTCTGAAATACAATCCTTCCCTCTCAAAGATTATGCCCGTTTGCATCTGTATTCGCGTTGTAAAAAAGAAATAAGAGTGGACTTATCCCTTTTTCCGGAATGGCTAAAAAAAAGAGCTGCACAGGAATGGTATAAAAAAGCGGAAAAGCATAAAGATGAAACAGAGTTAATGGAGTCCTCCTATCACATGTACAGATTTTCAACAGATAACTACCTGCGTGAACGCTACCTTATTACAGCCATTGAATTGGCTAAACAGAAAAAGGACAGTCGCCTCAAAGAGTGGCGGAAAGAGTTATATGCCTTATCCCCCAGATATATTCCCCACCCTTCACACTCACAAAAACTGATGGTAGCCAATGATTTAAGACGGGCACGGCAATTAAAAAAAGCCGCTTTTTACTATCGCCAGTTATTAAACAGCTCCCGCTCCTCCTTTCATGAGAAAAATGAATCCTTTAAACGGATAAGATGGATTTATAAAATGAGAAAAAATGAGAAAAAATATTTAATAGCCACCCTTCAGTGGAAAAGATGGCTTAAAAGGACAATGAAAAAAGACAGGAGAGCTTTTGGCGCTTACCACAACATTTCTTATCTATTGGCTCGCACACAATGGACCCTCAATCAATCAACCAAAGCCTTAAAAACCCTCAATCAGATTGAAAGGGAAATTAAAGGAAAGTTCTCCTTGTTTCAGGTGTATCGTATGAAAGCGCTTATTTTCAAAGAAAAAAATCAATTGGAAAAATCCATCTCTCTTTTTGAAAAAGCTTTAAAAGAAAAACACCCGGACATGGAAACATGGGAAAAAACCAAATGGAGTTATGCCTGGACTTTAAAGAAGGCGGGACAAAAAGAGAAGAGTATTAAAATACTCAATGAGCTGTTGAACACCACAGAAAGCGACTATTTGCCTTCCCGAATTCTTTTCTGGGTCGGACGAACATACGAAGATATGAAAAAGCAAAAGGAAGCGACCACAATTTATAAACAGTTAATCGAAAAGGACCCTCTCTCCTATTACGGTTTTTTAGCCCATTATAAATTAGGGACCCCCATTCGTATTAATAAAAAAACACCCTTTCTAAAGAAACAAAATCAGGATGAGTACACCATACCTCAATGGCTGCTTTCCCTTGATGAGACTGATTCCGCTCTGGATTTTCTACAATATAAATCGAAACAATATCAGGAAGATGAAGATAAAAAAACAGATAACTGGTCCACGCTCTTTTATTATATGGCCAAAGCCAGATCCTATTTTCCTTTATTTCAAATGGTCGGGAGATTACCGGTAGAGGAAAGAAAAGAGTTTTTTTACTCTTATGCGGATCTGATGTTCCCCATGATCTATACAAAAGAAGTGGAAAAGGCAGCAAATCAGGTCACATTGGAAAAAGAAATAGTTTATGCACTTATACGTCAGGAGTCCGCCTGGGACTCCAAAGCCCGAAGCCCTGCTGATGCTTTTGGTCTCATGCAAATTCGCCCCCCTGTAGCCAGGCAGGTGGCGAAGCGACATCGTATCCCTTATAAAAATATTTATGATCTTTATGAGCCGGAAAAAAACATCCTGTTAGGCACTATTTTTCTAAAACAGCTATTCGACAAATATGACTCTCAATTTATAATCACAACAGCCGTGTACAACGCCGGAAGGACAGCCGTACAACATTGGTTAAAAAATATGGACTTAACCGACCCTCTTTCTTTTATTGAAGAAATTCCTTACGAAGAAACGAGAACTTACGTTCGTCTGCTGATTCGAAATTTTATATTCTATAAATTATTAACCTCTCCCAAAAGAAAGATATTATTCCCGGAATGGCTGTTACACATAAATCCTCCTCCAAAAAAAACAAAAAACAAACCAAATTCAATGTACATAAACAAAAAATATTTTTTTTATTCCTGATTGGTCAAAAAAGTATTATAAAGAACAACGATATGAAAGTTTTCACCGGAAATGCCAACCCTGACTTTGCCAGGAAAGTGGCCAATCATTTAAAAGTCTCCATGGGAGATTGTGAGGTTTCCCGATTTGCAGACGGGGAAGTCCAGGTATCCATTCGAGAGAATGTACGCGGTCAGGATGTCTTCATTATCCAAAGCACCTGCACTCCCGTAAACGAAAATTACATGGAACTGTTTATTTTAATGGATGCCATGAAAAGAGCTTCTGTCCGGGAAATCACTCTCGTTATGCCCTACTACGGTTATGCCCGTCAGGACCGAAAAGCGGAGCCCAGAGCCCCCATATCCGCCCGCTGTGTAGCGGATCTCTGCCAGGTTTCCGGAGCTAAAAGACTACTGACAGTGGATCTACACGCCCCTCAAATTCAGGGTTTCTTTAATGGTCCTGTAGATAATCTTTTTGCTTTTCCCGTAATGGCTGAGACCTGGCTGCAAAAAAAAACAAATATTAATAATGTTGTCTGTGTGAGCCCTGATGCCGGAGCGGCGGAAAGAACCAGAGCTTTCGCAAAAAAAATTAACAGCCCCATTGCTGTTATAGATAAAAGACGGGAACGGCCAAACGAAGCCAAGGCCTTTCATATTATTGGAGACATAAAAGACAAAGTAGCCGTGATTGTGGATGATATGATTGATACGGCCGGTACCCTTTGCGCAGCTGTCGATCATTTAATCCAACATGGAGCCAAAGAAGTGTATGCTGTTGTTACTCATCCCGTATTTTCCGGACCGGCCATCAAAAGAATTGAAAATAGCCACTTGAAAGAAGTTTGGGTAACTGATACGATCCCTTTAAAACAAAACAGTAAAAAAGTACATTGTGTTTCTATTGCCCCTCTTGTGGCAGAAGCTATAAAGCGCATTTACTCCAAAGGCTCAGTGAGTGCTCTTTTTTAAATCGGAGGTATATATGAAAAAAGAATCCGCTCTGAACAAAAACTCTTTGGAATTTGAAGTGCACTCCAGAAAATCCGGAAGCTCCGTCTCCCGCCAATTAAGAAGAAAACAACTGATCCCCGCCATCGTATATGGTCCCGGACAAAAATCCATACCCTTATCCCTGGATATTCGCTTTGCGGAAAAATACTCCAAAAAAGAATATGAAAATAAAATATTCACCTTTAAATCAGATGAAAAAAATTTAAACGGGTTAAAAGTTTTAAAAAAAGACATTAGCTATCATAAATTAACACGTAAGCCTCTTCACATGGATTTTCTTTCATTGGATATGTCCAAAAAGGTTCGTGTTAATGTAGAAATACACTTTACCGGTAAATCCAAAGGAGTTAAAGAGTCCGGTGGTGTTTTTAATATTATCCGAAGAAATGTTGAGGTGGAATGCCTGCCGGCGGAAATACCGGATTCCTTCTCTATTGATATAAGCCCCCTGGACATTAACCAGAACTTTCATGTCTCCGACCTGGAAATACCGGAAAACATCAAACTGATTACCAGTCTGAAAGCTTCGCTCTGTGCTGTTAGTGAAATCACAGAGGAAGAGGAAAGCAAAACCACTGAAGCGGCAGCAGCAGGCACAGAAGCGGACGCGGCGGCCCCCGCCAGCCCGACGACAACAACAGCAGAAACCAATAAGAAAGAAGATAAATCCTAAACAAACACTTCGGTGTCACATAAATGAAATTAATTGTCGGACTGGGTAATCCAGGAAAAAAGTATCTTCTCACACCCCATAACATTGGCTGGATCGTGGTGGACGCCCTGGCCCATCAATGGGAAGTTTCATGGCACACTAAAAAGAAATTTTCATCGGAAATAGCTCAGGTTGAAAAAGAAAAAATCTTAATTATAAAGCCCTTAACCTATATGAATCTCTCCGGTCAGGCTGTAAAAAGTCTGATAAACTTTTATCATCTTAACCCTTCCAGTGATCTATTGGTTATTCATGATGATATTGACCTGCCTTTTTTATCCTTGCGTTTTCAAAAAAACCGCGGACCGGCAGGACATAATGGTTTAAAAAGTATCAATAAAGAGCTGGGAACCCAGGATTACACACGATTAAGAATAGGAATGAAAAAAAAAGAAGAAGCCGAATCCTCCGCACCGGAAAAAAACAATAAAGAAAAAGAACGATGGAGCCTTTCCCACCTTCCCATGAACATAGGTCTGCCTGTAAATTACACTTCTTCTGAAATGCAGGTCCTGAAAACTTTTACAAAAGCGGAACAGGATTTACTATCGGATTTTTTAAACCCAGCTACTGAAGCTATTCAGTATTTTTTATCAAACGGCTTGGAAAAGTCCGCTAATCGTTATAACTCCACTTAGAAACAACGGTAAAAAAAATGAAATGCGGTATTATCGGTCTTCCTAATGTAGGAAAAAGCACTTTATTTAATTGTCTCACTTCTCTAAAAGCCCCTGCGGAAAATTATCCTTTCTGCACCGTCAATCCCAATATCGGAAGGGTGAATGTACCGGACCCCCGATTGGATGAATTAGCCGGAATCTTTGAACCGGAAAAGGTAACTCCCACCAGTATAGAGTTTGTAGATATTGCCGGCCTTATCCCCGGCGCCCATAAGGGAGAAGGACTGGGCAACCGCTTCTTGAGCCATATAAGAGAAGTGGATTGTCTGATCCATGTTGTTCGGGCTTTTGAAAGTGAAAACATCTCTCATGTGCAAGGCCGCGTAGATCCCCTTCGGGATATCCAGCTCATTGAAACAGAACTTATTCTGGCGGATATAGAATCTTTGGAAAAGAAAAAAGAAAAACTGACCAAGCTACTCAAATCCTCCAAAAATAAAGAATTAAAAATAGAACTTTCCTTAACAGAAAAGCTAACTCATCTTTTATTAAATGAAGAAAAACCGGCTACAGCCTATCAACCTGAGGAAGAGGAAAAAATATATTTTCAAAATACACATTTGCTCAGCTCCAAACCCTGCCTTTACGTCTGCAACACAGATGAAGCGGGGCTGGCAGACAATAAAACAGTGGAAAGCATCAAAAACAAATATGGCCGGCACCTTGTTCTTCCTATTTGTGCTTCTTTGGAGGCGCAGATTTCCGAGCTGGACTCGGAAGAAGAAAAAAAAGAGTTTCTTTCCACTCTTAATCTAAAAGAGCCTGGCTTAAATAAGTTAATTAAATATTCTTATTATCTATTGAATCTTATTACTTTTTTCACTGCCGGAAAAAAAGAGGTAAGAGCCTGGACAATATCCAAAGACAGTCAGGCCCCCTCGGCGGCGGGAAAAATACACAGTGATTTTCAAAAGGGTTTTATCTGTGCTGAAGTTTATTCCTTTGAAGACTTAAAGTCAGCCCGGTCAGAAAAAACTCTCAAAGAGTCCGGCAAATATCGGCAAGAGGGAAAGGAGTACGTTATTCAGGATGGAGATGTAGTGCTATTTCGTTTTAATGTATAAAACCCTAATATTTTGAACACCAGGATAAAAGCTCCCCACCGGCCGGGTATCTATGAACAGGATTTGCTAGACAATCACTTAAAATAAGAAAAATAGGACAAAAATGGAGAAAGGTGACTGATTTTTAGTCACCTATATAAAAATTACATTCCAAAAAATAATAAAAAGCCCCTTTTTTCCAAAAAATCCAGTTTGGTTTTATTTTTGCATAATTACTCATAAGGAAATACAGGAGCCTGTCATGCTAATTTTAAATTCTTTACCTATCAGAGTTATCTTGATTTTTCACTCCATTTTACTATTGGTTCTTCTGTATTATTTAAGAACTCAAATCAGAGTATTATTAGAATACAATTCAGCAAAATGGTATCTTGATCCCTATCTAGGATAAAAAACAGATTGCCCTTTTATACTCTTATATTTAGACTCCTGACTGTTAAAGTTATTGATACAAGCAAAGGATTCACCTCCCAGGAGTTTAACTTTATGCCTTCATCCGGTTTCTCCACTCTTTCAATAGAAAAAGTAAAAAAGACCTACCAACTTCCTATGGTGGAACTGTTATATAAGGCTCATCAAACACACCGGAAATATTTCAATCCCAATAAAATACAAGCCAGTAAACTCCTCTCTATCAAAACCGGAGGATGCCCTGAAAACTGTTCCTACTGCCCTCAATCAGCTCACTATAAAACAGGACTGGAAAAAGAAAAGCTCATGGATCTTAATGAGGTCGTCTCCGCTGCCAAAAAAGCCAAAGCTGAAGGGGCTACACGATTTTGTATGGGAGCCGCCTGGAGAGAAGTCAGAGACGGTCCTCTATTCGATCAAGTGCTGGAAATGGTGTCTACTGTTCACCAGCTGGATATGGAGGTGTGCTGCACACTGGGAATGCTCTCCAAATCCCAGGCAAAAAAACTAAAAGAAGCCGGACTTTATGCCTACAATCATAATATAGATTGCTCCGAAAGCTTTTACCCCAACATCATTACAACCCGGAAATACGAAGACCGTATTCAAACCATCCATAATGTACGGGAAGCGGGAATCACTGTCTGCACGGGAGGTATTTTAGGCATGGGGGAATCACAACAGGATAGAGTTGAATTTCTACATCAACTGGCTGTATTTAACCCCCAACCGGAAAGTGTAACAATTAATAAATTGATTCCTATCCCCGGTACTCCTTTGGAAAAACAAAAGCCGATTCCCACTATGGAAGTGGTGCGTGTGATCGCCACGGCCCGCCTGATTATGCCTCAATCCATGATCCGCCTGAGCGCCGGCCGAACCGGTATGACAGAGTCAGATCAATTCCTCTGTTTTTTTGCGGGCGCCAACTCTATTTTTATTGGTGAGAAATTACTGACCTCTTCCAATCCTGACTTGCCACAAGATAAAAAAATGCTTGAACAACTGGGACTTACCCCCTCTAAAGAAAAAGAGCTGTCATTGGTAGGAACTGCGAAATCGGCCAACACGAAATGATAATTCACTACATCTATAAGTATTATAAAAAACTCTACTTGATTCCAATACCACATATTTTGCACAAAAAAGCTGTTCCGTTATGGTATTTTTTTGACGGCAGATATCTATGTTTTTATAAAATTCATCAGTTATTGCCTGTAAGCTTTCAACCGATATTGCAAAAACCGTATTTTGAATCCGGGTTCTTAAATCTTCCACCTTCTTCTCCCACTCCCCCTTACAATAAAAAAAACTCCCTATACCACTCACTCCGGAAAAACAAATAGACAGTCTTGTTAAACTATTACAAAAATTATTTTTCAAACGCACTTCAAATCTATTACCGGCAAGGCCTATGTCAAAAAACTCAGGACGGCTGTCTTCCTCAAAATAAGAAGGAAATGACTCATCAAAAGATACTGAAATGTCATCATTTACCACAGCCTGACCGGAGTAGCCTACAAATATAAATCCAAACAAAATAAACAATGACATTAACATTGTCTTTCGTTTAATAAAAAACATAAGCTAAATGTATAATGAGCGGAAAAGATTAAAAACACTCTAACTTATTAATTGGACATAAGTATGGCAGAAAAAATAGACAAATCTTTTTACCATCTGGTTAAATGGGAAAAAGAATTAAAAAAAATTAAACAACAAAATTTAGACAGAAAATTGACACTGAACCAAAATCTTGATTTTAGCTCTAATGATTACCTGTCTCTGGTTCATCACTCCGGCATACGAAAATCTCTCATTCAGGCTCTGAAAAAAAACCTGCCTTTAAGTGCCGGTGCTTCAAGACTTATCAGAGGACATACCCCCTGGCATGAAGAAACAGAGAGTTTGTTTCAAAAACAAGTGAATAGGCCTTCTGTATTATTTTTTGGCTCCGGTTATCTGGCTAACCTGGGTTTAATCAGTACCCTTTGCCAAGAAGCTGTTATTTTTTCCGATCAACTTAATCACGCAAGCCTTATTGACGGCTGTCGGTTGAGTCGCAGGCCCTCTCACATTTACCCTCATAAAAACCTGAACAAACTGGAAGATCTTTTAAAAACAGAAAAACAAAAAAACAAAGTCATCATTACAGAAAGTCTTTTCAGCATGGATGGAGATTTTGCTCCCCTTCAGGAATTATCCGAACTGGCCATAAAATACAAAAGCCTTCTCATTGTGGATGAAGCCCATGCTACAGGTATCTATGGTCCAAAGGGAATGGGCTTATGCGGATCACTTAAAAATAAAGACCACATAATCAGTATTCACCCCTGTGGTAAAGCGCTTTCCGCCAATGGCGCGTTTGTGGCCGGGCCGACTTTTCTCAGGGAATACCTTATTAATAAATGTCGCACTTTTATCTATACAACAGCCCCCTCCCCTGTTTCGCTGTTCCACATACAATGTGTATTAAATACTTTAATAAAAGAGCCTAAAAGAAAAGAATTATTAAAGAAAAAATCTAATTTTTTTAGAAAAAAAGCGGGAGGTTTCGCCTTTATCGGGGATTCGGAAAGTGTGATTGTCCCGATTATCGTTAAAAACACCAATACAGCTCTTTCCATGGAGAAAGCTTTACAAAAAAAAGGATACGACGTAAGAGCTATCCGTTACCCCAGTGTACCCAAAGGAAAAGAAAGGCTGAGAATCTGCATCCACTACAATCACACCTATAAGCAGCTTGAACAATTGATTTACCATTTAAAAACACTTTTTAACTAATGCGAATAAAGTAAAAAATATGAAAAAAATATTTATAACAGGAACTGATACAGACGTGGGTAAAACAATTGTTTCCGCCGGACTTTGCATGGTCTGGCCCGCCCATTATTGGAAACCCATCCAGGCCGGTTATCATCCTGCTACAAATACTTCCAACCCCTCTGACCCTGCCTTCATCAAAAAAATTCTTCCCGGAACGGATAACGAAGTGATAAGCCGGTTTATTCCTGAACAAAATATTTATCCCTCTTCTTATACTTTAAAAAACCCTCTATCCCCTAATCAGGCTGCAAAAATAGAGGGGATTAATATTCAAGAAGAGAAGATCAACTGCCCTGAGTGCTCTTCCAACCTCATCATTGAAGGAGCGGGAGGAGCTTTGGTTCCTTTTAATGAAAAAGAAGATATGACGGATTTAATGAAAAAAATGGACTGCCCTGTAATCATTGTTGCCAGAAGCACTTTAGGTACCCTCAATCATACCTTTTTGACTCTGTCTGTTTTAAGGAAAAAAAATATTCCCATCTTAGGTGTGATTATGGTGGGGCCACCCCATCCTGATAATAAAAAAGATATTGAAGAAAAAGGTAACACCACTGTTATATTGGAACTCCCTATTATTAAAAATCTGTCCGCCGAAACTTTAAGACCCCATTGTGAAAATTTTACAACTCTTACTTCAAAGAAATGGTTTTTTTGATTCAACTATATTAATATACTGTTCTCTTCAACGATTGTCTCAAGGGGAAATAAAAATGAAAATACTGTTAATTTCGATACTCTTTATTAGTTTTAACTGTTTCGCTATAGAGGAAATAGAGGGGGACTGGGAACTCTTGACAGTGATTGAAAGCCCATTACCGGAACACAACACGGCCCCTTTTCCGGAAAGTATAAGGATAGAATTCACTGGAGAAGATGAAGGAAAGCTGACAATGAAATTACCCGCTCAATCCAAACTCAAAATTTATGATTTTTCCAAAACATCCGTAACAACCTCTACAACCTTTCAAACTTATAACTCGGATACAGAAGACGCTTACTCCCTAAAAGAACAGTCAACCACCTCTTACTCAGAAGGTATTTTAAGTGTGCAATTGACATGGTTTCAACCAACATGTGAAGAGAGAATAGAGCAAGGTATATCCAAAGAAAATACAGTATGTATTGAATTAGGAGTCGGAACAACAAATAAAATGGGAGGAGAGGTTACATCTACTGTACAGCCCCATATTCTTGCAACAGGCAGTTATATACTTTCCTCAAATGGAACCGAATTGCACTTTACAAGAACAAATATACATCAAAACGAAGAAAAGGTTTTCAAGGCTCTTTATATCCTAAAAGAATAATACATTATTCCCGCAAAGTCCGTCATTCCCGCGAAGGCCGTCATTCCCGCGAAGGCCGTCATTCCCGCGAAGGCGGGAATCCAGAGATCAGACATGCGTTTTGCCACAGAATTGTTCTTCCCGTGCGAGTATGGTTAACCACTCATTAACGAGAGATGTAAAGGCAACTCTTTCGTATTTAAATAAACGAATGGCCCGTTCTTTAAAATCAGGGTCCTTTTGTTGAATAATTTGTATAACCATTTTTAAATGGTGATCCTCTTCCCTTAATATAAAATTTAAATTAAAAGGTATCTTGTTGTTTTTTAGTATTTGATTATAAAGCTCATATAGCACAATGGCGCGTTCTTCTACCATCCAGGTTGTATAGAGATAATTGAGCAGTTTTTTGTCGGGCGAGTCAGCCAGCTCCTCTTCCGCTTTGTGGTCAATATTTTGAAAATAATCCTCGGAAGAGGAACCTTTTATCATGTAACTTTCTTCGAAATTAGGGCAGTCAGAGGGAGATAGTTTATAAGCCAGGTTTTTAAAGTAAAAAGCATGACGAGCCTCTTCGCTGATATGCTGAAGTATGAAGTGATCAAGCGTCATGGAATTTTGACTTTTGATTATTTTCCGGGACCCAATATGTTCCATAAAAGCCAATGTATTGAGCCAGCGGGTGTGCAGGCTTTTATTTTGAACGATGTTCTGTAAAAAAAATTGAAGATCTTTTTCTAACTCTTTATCAGTGGATAAAAACATAATACCTCTCTTTGGTATCGGGCTATTTTACATAAATTCAGTAAAAAATCCAGATAGAATCTATGTTACTTCCTCTGGATTCCCGCCTACGCGGGAATGACGACTCCGCATAAATGATAAACTTATGGGATTAGCTTTATAAGAACCACAACTATATACTTCTCTCAAGGAAAAAACAGCTCAAAACGAGTTCGGCTTTGATCACAAAGCAACGGGACGTTCGCTTTGTGGCAAAACGCATGTCTGAGCTTTTGAGCTGTCTTTTAACTTGAGAGAAGACATCTATTGTTCTGGATTCCTGCCGACGCGGGCAGGACGGCTTTTAACTTCACAGGTAGCTTGCCATTGAATAAAAATCTGTGCAAATATCATTTCATGAATAAAAAAATCTGGCTTCCTTACACTCAAATGCAGAAGGCAAAAGATTTACCGGAAGCGGTATCCGCCAAAGGAAGCTGCATCCACCTGAAAAACGGTAAACAGGTCATTGACGCCATTTCCTCCTGGTGGGTGATTACCTTAGGCCACTGTGAAGAGTCTATCGTAAAGGCTGTACAGGAACAGGCAGGAAAAATGGATCAAATACTATTTGCCAACTTCAGTCACTCTCCCGCCAATACCCTTAGTCAGGAGCTACAGGAAATCCTGCCGGATGAATTACGCTACTTGTTTTTTACCGATAACGGTTCAACCGCCGTGGAATCCGCTCTCAAAATGGCAGTGCAAAGCTGGAAACAAAAGAAGGGTGAATCTCAAAGGAATATGTTTATCTCTTTTAAAAACTCTTATCACGGAGATACCGTCGGCGCTATGAGTGTCAGTGGACAAAATCTATTCACGGAACCTTATAAAAAACTTCTCTTCTCCGTTATAAGAGCGGACCAGGGAACCCGGTCCAGTGACCCTGTCTCGGCTTATATTGATGACTTTAAAGAAAAGCTCGAAAAACACCACGATGTTTTAGCCGGTGTGATTATTGAGCCTTTCATACAGGGAGCGGGAGGCATGATCGTATGGCCCAGGGAGGCTCTACAGGAAATATGCACCCTCAGCAAAAAGAAGGGGCTCTATCTTATTTTTGACGAAGTGATGACAGGTTTCGGAAGAACAGGAGAACTATTTGCTTTTCAAAAACTGGGGATGACACCGGATCTCTTATGTCTATCCAAAGGCTTAACGGGAGGCTTTCTGCCTCTGGCTATAACGGTAGCCAGTCAGGAAATTTATGATAGCTTCCTATCTGACGAAAAAAAACATCTGTTTTTTCATGGTCATAGTTTCACAGGTAATCCTATATCCTGCGCCGCCGCCGCCGCCAACCTCAGGGAAATAAAAAAACAAAAATGGAAAGCGGAATGGATGCGGATAGAGTCTTTTCACAGAAAAAAAATAAATTCCCTTAAATCACATAAAAACCTGATAGATGCACGGAATTGCGGCACAATGGCCGCCCTTGAGTTTCGCCTGAAAAATCAGGGCTATGGCTCCCCTTTTGCTGAAGACTTAACGGAACGATCCATACAAAAAGGGGTGTTCTTACGTCCACTTGGAAATATTGTTTACATTTTACCTCCTTATTGCACCAGCAATGAAGAGCTGGAGAAAATATGGGGTATTATAGAAGAAGAACTAAACGCATTGACTTCTTTTTAAAAAAAATTTTATATACTTAGTATGTTTACCTTTTTAGCTATTATTCACGTTATTGTTTCCGTCATTATGGTGGTATTTATCCTACTCCAGGACCCCAAAGGGGGAGGAGGGGCTTTGGGAATGTTAGGTGGTGGTGGCGGATCAAAAAGCCTGTTTGGCAGCACAGGTGGTAACAAGTTCTTGGTTAATATTACAAAATGGACAGCTATTATCTTTGCCTTTACCTCCATTTATCTGGCCGCTCTTAGCTCCCAAAAGGAAGACAGCGTAATGGACAAATACACACAAGAGGCTGACACAGCTCCTGAAGGCAAAACAGAATCGAATCAACCCAATCAAAAGCCAGCCCCAACCAAGCCAGAAAATTTACAAAACAATCAGAAAAGCACTCCAGCCAAACAAACTTCACCTCAAATTAAAGAGGAAAAAGAACCTTCAAGTGATAAGACTGAATAGTTTAAATATATATCTCCCTGTCGCTATTATTTTTTTTCTTTATCAACCCCATTTGCAAGGAAAACCCTCATTAAACAAACCACCTCTGATCCCTTATATGGATCAGGTAATAAACAGAAAGAAACCGATTATATTCAAAAAATGTCTAAAACATATCGAACACCATAAAACAGGATTCCTTATGGTGGAGATAAAAGTTTCCCAAAACGGCAAAACAAAATCACGGTTAATAGCCACAGAAATAAATAATAAAGAGTTTCTCAACTGCACTTTATCTGTATTAAACAGAGTTCGATTCAAAAAAATGAAAAGGAGTGTTTCCCGTATTTACCGATTCTTTATCCTATAGACTTTCTTTTATATATAAAACAGAATCCGGGTAAAGGCTTTTCTGAAAATCAAGTATTATTAATTACATCCGGAAGCGGGCGGTGAGGCATAATTATAAGGAGTGCATATCCCCTGCTGAGAATTCAGAGTGCATTCACAAAAGCCTCTTTTTTCACTTTTTATCAAATTGACCTTATCAATAACATACACATTAATTTCACCGATTTTAGTATCGCATTCTCCGGAATATGCTTTACCGTCTTTTGACTCAAATCTATTATGAACTGTAATACTTGTTAACTGAGACTCCATTTCTTCCAGGTCCAGTCCCCCTGTTCCACAGGCCAGCCTTCCGGTATATTTAAAAATGTGTACCTGTTCTCCTGTACTTCCAGGCTTTTCGTGGGACCCATGATGCCTACCCGGAGTCGTCGTATCAGTACCAACATTGTTATCGTTATTGGAAGAAGTCCCGTTTCCTCTTTCATTATCGGGAGAAGAGGACCTCTTATCTCCACACCCTATGACACTAAAGAGAGTAAAAATAATTACCAACCGGAAAAAAATAAACTTCATTCGCTGTTCCTTTTCTATATTTAACTATCGGAAGAACATTCAGATAGTTTTATTTTTCCAACTACACCTATTCTGACAGAGGATAACAACCGCCACCTTTCATATTCAACCAGGCACACTCACGATAGCCCATGGCTATGCTTTTTGCCAATCCGGACTTCTCTATAACATAAACATTAAGATGTCCTGTATCTTCACCACAAAAAAGCTGGTGAGGAAGGCCATCAACCGCTTCATACTTTTGGTATACAACTATTTTGACATCTATTAATTCCTGCTCCATAGCGTTTATGTCCACCCCTGAGTCCGGTGCACAAAACTCGGCACCTGAATATTTATAAACAGGCACAAAAAATTTATCTTTTGTTTTCGGATCAAAATCCGAGTATGAAAAGGGGTGACAACTCCCTCCCCTTTCTTCCAGTTCCTCACATGCATGAAAACCCAATGCTTTTACCGTTTCATAGTCACTTACAAAGATGGAAAAAATATTAATTTGAGGAGAGTGGTTTCTACAGCCCCACTCCTCCATGGAATAGGCTAAACCGTCATAACCTTTTTGACCGGATAAAACAGTCACATTCTGTTCTTCCAGAATCTTTTGCATGTCCCAGGGCTCCAATACTTCTTTACTACAGTCCTCTCTATCAGAATCATATTTGTAAACATACATTATAGAAGGTTCCGGTTCAGGTGCCGGTTCTGATGCCGATTCCGATTCAACCACAGCAGGAGTCTCCGGCTCAGATGTTACTGCTGGTGGCTCAACCACGGGAGAAGTTTCCGTCTTTGGTTCAACCACCGGCTCAGGTACTGACTCCACAGCAGGAGGCGCTGCTGGTTTAGGCTCTGTTGTTGCATCAGTCGGCTCTGTCTCGACCACCTCAGGAGTGGCACCGGAATCCACAACTGGCTGTAAAGGAGCCGGAACAGGAGTTTCATCATCAGCCGGCTTACCATCACCATCCGGAGCAGGTTGAGTAGTAGTACCCAAGACAGTAGCAGATACCCCCCCCTCCTGAGCTTTAGATTCCTGCGCAACCAGAGGAAACATAAAAAAGCAAGCAAGCAAAGAAACTAAAACTATTTTCATAATACCCATCCCCCCCTGAGATTATTATAAGTCTATCAAAAAAGAATAAAAAAGTTCAACCAATCAATAAAAATTAGCCCCTAAGGCATGAGAACAAATAAAAACACTTTCAAAGTATAAAAACATGCAAATTTTCCACTTAACAGGATAAAAAACCGAGTATAAAGAAAAAAATTTACTTAAAGCGAAAAAAACTGTAGATTTCCTCGTATATGAAATTAACTTCTTACAATATCTGCAAAAAATCATTGGACTTTCAACCTGACACCCCATGGCCGGAAGACTGGCCGGCTTTTGCCTGGGAAAAAAAAATCATCGCCGGTTTTAAACAGGAAAAACTACCTGTATTAAACTTTCAAGCTGAAGATGTAAAATTTTTACACTTATTCCACTCGTGCCACCCAAAATTAAATCTTTCGGAATTAAGTCGTATTACCTTAAAATGGAAATTTATTGAAAAAACTTCTTTCTCTTGGAAGGATTTTTTCTCTTTGTACAATCTGCAAAACCCGGACTTTCTTGTTAAAATACTTAAAGTATTCTCATCTACACCCCCTTCTTTTCAAAAATGGGCTGATAAAAGAGAGCTGCACCCTTATGAGCTTCGCATTTTTAATTCACTGGAAAATCCAATCCAGGCAAATTTTATTTTTCAGTGGATTGCCGAGAAAAATTTATCTCACTCTTCCGGAATAAAAATCCTGGAATGGGGAATAGAATTACTATTAATGAATATACAGGTGGATAAAATACTAAATAGCAATCTGTCTCCGGAAGAGGTCTTACAGGCTATGGAACAAAAACGCAGACCTTTGTCTTCTTCATCCGACCTGGTAAAAAATAAAAAATTAAAACAAATGATCTGGCCCGCTCATGTTCATGCTCAATGGCAGAGAAGAGGTGATAAAACCGGCCTGGAGATCAAAATATGGTGTCAAAATCAAAAGGGATTGGAAGAGCAAATACAAAGAATCCATAAACTGTCCATATTCAATCAGCTGAATGCATCCACGGGAAGAAAATAAAATACTTTCTAAAGTCATTTTATAATACACAATAATAAAACAGCCCCTATAATTAAGGTGCACATAAGTTCACTTAAAAAACTTGAAGATAACAACCCGAATAAGCAAATGAGAACCAATAAAGATGGAATTTTATAGAAGAATAAAGTTCTCATCAATTTGTCTGTAGCCCTATAAATTCTCTTCCTGTTAAATAAAAACCCCATGTTTAAAGTATGACACAGGTCTTCAACATGTCTTCATCAATAAAAGTGTTTTGGCTCATCACATTACTATAAGGTGTATTAAATAACTCTTATACTAAATATAATAAACTAAAATACTGTCGTGAAAAAACTACATCTATTCTGCTCAAAAGGGACAAAATAAGGGTCATATATCCTATAAACCGAATGACACAATATACTAACACTATAAAAGTATATAAGGTTCAAACCACACTTGTTAATAACAACAAGTTAAACAACGGAGGTATAAAATGACAAAGCTATTTTCTATTATTCTATTTTGCGTGTTTCCCCTGCTCGTTTCAGCCCAGGCAAATGAACAGGAAGCTCCTAAAGCAACAGATGGTGAGGTAGCGGCTGAAGCACCTAAAACAGCAGATGGTGAGGCAGCTGCGGAAGAAGAAACAGTTGAACTGTCTGATGAACAAAAAAACTATAACTTTTGTATAATGCAAATGGCTCTTCAGAGTGTCAGTCTGGTTCGTGTATGCGCTCAGCAAGCAATCCAAGAGTTTTTGCAAGAACATGGCCAGGAAGCACTACAAGCAGCTTCTATCACAGACGTAGGAGCAGCCTGTTTTCATACAGGAGCAGGAATAATAGAAAACCTGTCTGAAAGGTGTAAAAAGGCAATAGAAGAAGAAGCGGCATCCGACGCGGCAGCAGGAAAAGCGGCACCAGCAGAATAAACAATGATAAAACTATTTTCCGCTACTGTATTTTGTATGTTCCCTGTGTTCGCTTTGTCTCAGGGAACGGAACAGGAAGCACCTAAAACAGCAGATGGCGAAGTAATAGCAGAAGCTGAAGCTCCTCAAACAACTGAAGCAGTCGAACTATCTGAAGAACAAAAAAAATATAACAGATGTGTGGCGGACCTCCTCTTCTCTGTATACAGCAACACTTCCAAATGTATCATTTTTGTCCCCAGAGACGTAGAAGGCAATCTGGATATAAATAAAGCGGCACCTTGTTTTAATATAGCAGCAGCAGTAACCAAAAAGATAATTCCCGCTTGTGAACCTTTATTAGATCCAAAACCAAACAAGGAACCACCAGCCCAAACTCCACCTCAAGAAACTACACAAACAGAACCGGAAAAGATACAAGCCAACCTGTCTGATGAACAAAAAAAGTACGATATATGTGTAGCACACTTATTAGCGGCCGTATTTAACGGCACATACAGTTGTATTTCCGCTCCCCCTCCTAATACTGAAAGCGAAGAAAACAACATCACACAGGAAGATATATGTTTTAACAAAACAGCCAAAGCTGTAAAAAATATTTTTCCCAGTTGTGAGCCGCTCCTGGATTCAAAACCCAATGAAGAACCAGCCGAGCAACAAACAGAACAACAAAATAAATAAAAATACCATCTTTAATTTAATTATTGATGCAATAATGTTTCCGTGTTTAGAATCAGTATAAATGACAGAAAAAAACCTCATTAAACAATTTAAAAATATTTATATTGAAGAAAATTCACTTTCCTCAAACAGTGCCAAGCGGGCTTTGCAAATTTTTCCCAAAGACCGCATCCATATCATTAAAGACAAATCTGAATTAAAAAACCTGTCCAATATGAATGCGGAGCAATTTAATGAGAGCAAAAAAAATCTTTTACTCTCCTCTTTTAAGGGTAAATTTTTTAAAAGATGTCCCGGGGTCCGACCGGGGCTTATTTGCTGCAATTACTTTGTTCTCAACCTGGGGCAACACTGTGAAATGGATTGCTCCTATTGTTACCTGCAAAATCTGATTAATTTTCCTTTCGTTACTATCTACACCAACATTGAAGATGCCTTAAACGAATTAACGGAAATATCAAAGGAAATGAAAGATCAAAAACTCCGCATTGGCACAGGAGAAATTACAGACAGCCTGAGCCTGGACGACATTAGTCTTTACTCCGCCCGCCTGGTGGATTACTTTAAGGAAAAGCCTGACTGGACTTTAGAGTTCAAAACCAAATCCGCCAATATTAAAAATTTTGTCTATAAGGAACACTGTGGAAATATCATTGTAAGCTGGTCTTTAAACCCTCAACACATTATTGAAAAAGAAGAGCACAATACGGCGAACCTGAAAGAGCGTCTCAATGCCGCCCGACTCTGCAGAGACAAAGGCTTTCCGGTGGCTTTTCATTTAGACCCTGTCATTTACCACAAAGAGTGGAAAGAAAACTACTCCGATATGATTCACAAAATCTGTACACTCTTTAAACCCGAAGAGGTTTCTCATATCTCCCTTGGCGCTTTACGTTTTCAGCCGGAGCAAAGGCATTTAATGCGGGAAAGGTTTGGAATGAACTCACTTATAACCAAAGGTGAATATTTTAAAAGTTCGGATGGAAAACTCAGGTATGACAGCAATCTCAGACAGGAGATGTTTCGTTTTATTTTTTCACAGTTTAAAGATTATCATTCAAAATGGAATCTCTTCCTGTGTATGGAGAACAAGGAAAACTGGATGGCCACGGCTAATAATATCCCCTCCAGGATAGATCACACAAAAAGTCTTTTTGATTTAAAACCGGTTCGTCTTTTTTCTCGGGTTTCCAGTTAAAATTACAGTTTTTTTAAACCTGATAAAAAACCAAAAACTTTGAATTAGCGGGTAACAGGATTTGAGCCTGCAAAAAAATGCCGCAAAGATAGAAAAGGAGATGATCACAAAATCTATATACAAAAGCCGGGTGGAAAAGAAAAAAGACTTATTTACTTATAGTGGGTACATACAACGACCAAAAGTAACAGAACATATTCAATCTTAACTATAAAAAAATATTATCAAAAAAAGAAAATATGGAAGAATATTTGATTTTTCTTGTACCCCCTACCATGAGACAGTACACTTTAAAAAATAAAAGACATTTGCCTTCTGTAGTGCCCTTCTCTAAAATACCCTACTCCCAGGAAGCACACCTTTTCCCAAGAGAAAAATAACTTTGTCTCAATAGAAGTGTTTCTATCTCAAACTGATAGAAGCAACCTATGAAGGAAAAGTTATCTCAAAACGAGTTTGATTTTGACACAGGATCGGGACTCCGGATCAAAGCTTGCCCCCGCGCAGGCGGAGGACCGGAATGACGGCTCTGTGGCAAAACGCAAGTCTTAGCTTTTGAGATAACTTTCCTTCATAAGTACACACAATCTTCTGAACAACAAACTTGAGACATAAGGAGCCAGGATGGCGAAACCAGTTCTATTCTCTGAGTGTTTGCAAAGATATATTAAAGAGGGCCTCCCTCTACAAAAAAAGTCCACCCAGCAGGGATACGAAAACCGCTTTCGCTATTTAACAACAGGGCCTCTCCCTTTTGTCAGAATGGAGGAGTTTAACTCCCAAACTGTGTACAACTGGATTCAGTGGCTTAAAACACAAGGGACTATTAAAAACCCTGTAAGGAAAACCTTTCTTAAAGAATTGGAACTCCTGAAAACTGTTCTTAACTGGCATAAAAATTTTGTGGATGCTGATTTCAATGTCCCTATTACCAAAAAGCATATTCCCCTTTGTCACTATAAAACCACTCCCCCCAAGCGCCCTGATTACTACGCCAAACCGGAAGAGTTAAGAGCCTGGATCAAGTGGCTTAAAGAAAACAGAAAAAATCCTGTTTACTGGAGACTGGCCCTGTTTATGACTTTAACCGGAGCCCGAGTGGGTGAAGCCTGTGGGCTTCCCTGGGACTGCGTGGACTTTAACAGAAAGCAGGCTATCGTAAAGCAAAAAGTGGTCTGGGATCATAGTACAAAAAAACCTTATTTGGATGAGACAACAAAAACAGATTCTTCCGTGCGGTTATTGATGCTCCCTGAAGAGCTAATAAAAGTGCTAACAGAAATGAAAAGAGAATATAATAAATATATAAACACGCACAATCTGCTCTTTGTAAATAAAAAAGGAGAGGCCCTTAAATACAACGCCGTTCAAGCTGCTTTTAACGCCGGCTTTAAAAGCTTAAACCTCCCTTGGCGTTCCACCCATATTCTAAGGCACTCCTATGCCACGGGCGCTTTAATAGCCACTCACAACATCTCAGCCGTACAAGCCAGCCTGGGGCACAGCTCCAGCCGTATGACAGAAAAATACGCCAAAGTCATCGCTCTTTTAAATAATGACATAGCGGAAAAAACAGCCGAGTTTTTTAATATCTTTGAAGCAGAAGAAGAGGAATAGTTTTTTTTATTTTAACTGGTGTGAGCTTCCTCTACACACTCTTTTCTTTTCCTAATACTCTCTTCCTGACTGAGAGGGGTTTTGTCAGGATCGTATTTGTCTAACTCATCGATACAGGAACGCAGTTCCTCCAACTTGCGCTCCAGTTCATCAGTGACAAAAGAATCACAGTTATCATCACGACGATCTGCTGAAGCTTTGTTGTCTATATACACACCTTCACTGCCTTCAAGAATTGTTATGTCACCTGAACCACAAAATTCTTTTTGAATCGCATCCACATTATCGCATATTTCATCTCCGTCATATTTGATAACAATGGCATTCAGATAATCCGATCGAATTTCCAGACAATCCCCCTTTTGTGACAATTCTGTGGTGTAGAGAACATTATCCGCAAACAAAGGCGAGTAATCTATTACAATATCCTCATTCAAATCCGCATCCAGGAGAATTCTATGATATGTAAGTGACTCCGATGTCCCCTGACCTTCCGACTCCGGCAACGCATTTCCCCGGCCGGAGTTGCCAGAACCCCCACAATAAGTACATACCAGGAAAGACAAAACAAGAAGC
>JANQSP010000026.1 GCA_028283955.1 Bdellovibrionales bacterium | reverse complement strand
GTGCTTTTTCTGGCTTTGTGAAGTCCCGCTTTTTTCCGTTCCACCATTCGGGAATCTCTTGTGAGCAGGCCCTCTTTTTTCAAGAGAGGACGATGATCAGATGAATATTCAATTAAAGCCCGGGCCAAACCATGTCGGATGGCTTCAGACTGACCGGTAATACCTCCTCCTTTGACAGTGATGTAGAGATCCACGGAATTATTTTCTTTTGTTAAATAAAGAGGTTTTAAAGCTTCTTTTCTTTTTGAAAGATAAGGAAGAAACATTTTTGGGTCTTTCCCGTTAATAGTTACTTTTCCCGTTCCGGGTTTTAAAAACACCCGGGCGGAGGAGGTTTTTCTTCTTCCTGTACTATAATATATCTTCATGATGAGGGTAGATCCTTTCTTTGTTTCAAGGAGTAAGTTTCCGGCTTTTGGGGTTGGTGAGGGTGTTTGGCGGTTTCATATACTTTTAGTTTTTTCATGAGCTTTCTTCTCATTTTATTTTTTGGGAGCATTCCGGACACGGCCGTGTTAATTAATTTTGTTCCTGAAAGTTCTTTGGCTTTTTTTTCCTTGAGGGAGCCAAAAAAACCCGAATGAGAATAATATCTTTTGTCTGTCCATTTTCTTCCCGTAAGCTGAACTTCTTTAGCGTTAATAACAATGACAAAATCACCTGTGTCTACATGAGGTGTGAATTCCGCTTTATTTTTACCTCTGAGTAGTACAGCCACTTCACTGGCCAGACGGCCCAAAGGACAACCCGTGGCATCCACCAGCCACCAATTTCTTTGCACTTCGTTTGTTTTTGCATTCCAGGTTTTCATAAGGCATTTATTGTTAAATTTTTTGGCATTTCCTGTCAAGCTCCGGAGGATAAGAAACTCTATAAAGATAAAGTCCTGAGGCGGGAGCTGTTGCATAGGCCGCTTTTCGGTCTTTGGCAAGAAGGATTTCATCCCATTTTTTTAAAGGTTCTTTTTCCCTTAACAGAGCTAATTGTGTCCCGATTAAATTTCTGATCATTTGCTTTAAAAAACCCTCTCCCTGGATATGAAAAGCCAGTATGGAGTTTTCGAGTTGTTGCCAATAGGCGGAAATAACAGTTCTTGTTGTGCTTTTAACAGGAGTACCGGAGTTTTGAAAACTTTTAAAGTCGTGTCGGCCTTGGATTCTCCGGCTCATGGTTTTAAGTAGATCCATTTTAAGATGATAAGGGTACCAGTATATTTGCCCCTTTCTGAATACAGAAGGTGATTTACGGTTAAGTATAAAATAAATATAGTGTTTTCCCGTGGCTGAACGAAGGGAATGAAAATCATCGGGGGCTTTCCATACCTGATGAATACAAATGTTTTTCGGCACCAAAAAAGAATTTAAGGCTTTTTGTAGAGGTACACCGGGAAAGAAGGGAAGATCAAAGTGAGCATTTTGTCCGAAAGCATGTGCCCCAATATCTGTGCGTCCGGCTCCAATGATATTCACTTCTTTTCCAAGGACTTTTTTTAAAGCTTCTTCAATTCGACTCTGGATAGTTGAGAGGTCTTTTTGTTTCTGCCATCCGTAGTAATTAAGTCCATTGTAGCTGATAAGAAGCCGAAATCTGTAAATGGTGGTTTCCTCTTTCTATAATCTTTTTTTTCTGCCTGTCCGATTTTATACAGGTTTAAAAGTTGAAGTAAATGCCTGTATGCAGGGAATGTAGAAAGTACCCTCTTTCTTTATCCGGTAGATCCAGGGGGCTGGAATGGTTTCTTACCTCTACAACTATACCTATATCCCGTATTCCATATTCATCAGGCATAGTGTGACGAAGAGAGGGCTTAAATAAGGAAAGACTGATAGAGGCCCCCAGGCTCCAAAAAGGAAAAAAATCAGAGAATTCGGAAAAATCTATGTTCCAGGTGGAATAACCCATTTCAAAAAAAGGAACCAGAAGTTGTTCTTTAAAAATCTGGAGACTGGTTATGATGGATAAGCTCAAGGGGAAAAAATAAGTTTTTTCATGATCGTAGTTGCGAGTGAGCCCTGCACTGCCTTTGAGACCCCATTTTAATATATAGGGAAACTGCAGGATGTTTTGATGAAAATTCAGATAGATCATAGTATCATTTTTAAACTTGTCTGTTATTTTTTCTTTCAGCAAAGACGGGGCAAACCTGTCTTTTTGTTTTAAAAAACCATAGGCCCACTGGATAGAAATTTCTTGCTCATTTCGCCATTGAAATAAAATAAGTGATTCCTTATATGCCATTAAAGCGGAGGGTTTGGATTTTTTTTTGCGACGGGTTTTCACTTTGGCTGGTGAGGGTTTGGAAGGGGTGCTGAGACGAGGTTGATTCATTTTGAGCTCGGAAGTGGGAGGTGACTCTGTAATGGGAGGGGGTGGAGGAACCTCTACTGAGGAGGAAGTGGAAAAAGCTTGTTTTGGTTCTATAAACAGCAGAAGGGAAAAAGCTGCAGAAAACAGGTAAAACAAAACTCTTTTTTTCATATAAAACGGCCTTCCCGGATGGTTGGAAAATGGCAGACCATAATCGTTTGTTATTCAATAACTAAGTATCAGAAATATTTTCGAATTTTTTTAATCAGGTCAACTGATAACGCTGCGATAAAAGCTTTATTAATTTTTTTGTTTTACCAAGGTTTCAGCAATTTGCAATCCATTCAAAGCGGCCCCTTTTCTTAGATTATCGGCAGCCACCCACATCATCCAGGTTTTTCCTTTTTCTTCTGGTACAGCCCGGATTCGTCCCACATAAACATCGTCCCGCCCGGATACAAAGCGCTGGTGTGGTAGATGGTCACTCTCAAGCACTTTTACTCCTTTTGCTTCTGTTAAGGCTGTGATCACTTCCTCTTTGCTTGCGGATTTTTTGAAAGTGGTTATGACGGCTTCTCCGTGTCCGTTAAAAGTGGGTACCCTGACGGCCGTGGCGGTAATCTTCAAATGGGGTAGATGGAGAATTTTTTTTGTTTCTTTCATTAATTTTGCTTCTTCGGAGGAAAATCCTTCTTCATCTATGGCCCCTATTTGGGGAATACAGTTAAAAGCTGTGGATTTTTCGTTTGAAGGAAGAGAAACAGGGCTTTGTTTATTTAAAATATCCTGCGACTCTTTTTTAAGTAGCTCTAAAGCTGTGCGTCCGGCCCCACTGAGGGATTGATAAGAAGAAACATGCACCGAGTCCAGTTCAAAATTTAAATGTAAAGGCTTTAAGGCCAAAACCAGTTGGATGGTTGAACAATTGGGGTTGGCAATAATACCCCCTTTTTTGCCGTTTATCTGGTTTATTTGATCCGCATTCACTTCCGGTACAATTAAGGGAGTGTCTTTCTCCATTCTAAAAGCGGAGGAGTTGTCGATCACTATAGCCCCGGCCTGAGCTGCTTTTGGTGCCCACTGTTGACTGACCTCTTCACCGGCAGAAAAAAAGGCAATATCCAGGTTGTTAAAGCAATCTTCCTGAAGGGATTGGGTGGTGAACTCCTGAGAGCGAAAGGAGATCTTTTTACCTTGATTTTTTTTACTGGAAAAAAGTTTAAGCTCGGTGACCGGGAAACTTCGTTCCTTTAACAACTGTAGAAAATTTTGACCCACCATACCAGTGGCACCTACAATAGCGATATTCATGTAATCATGCTTATAGGAAACCTGAAGATAGAGTCAACCCAGGTTCTCGTATTTTATATTTTTTCAAGAGGATAAAAGAGGTCACTATCTTTGTTTTTTATATTTGCTTTTTGAATTTAGCTTATTTACAATAAATTGATCTATACTGTTAAAACACGTGTAGTTGTCTGAAATGCTTGATTTTTTAGGCTTTTGTCTGGAAAATATTAACTTTAACAAAGGGGATAAAGTGAAGAAAACTAATATCTATTTACTATTCATCGTATTTACTGTTCCATTTTTAGCTTCCTGTGGGCCGGCTTTTTTAAAGAAAATGCTCAAGGATCATCCTGATATTATCACGGAATCCATTAAAGCTAATCCTGAGATGTATATGGAAGCTTTAGCGGATGCTCAACGCCAATACATGGTAAACAGAAGAAAAAAGCAGCAGGAAGATGAATTGGCTGCCCGTGAAGAAGAATGTAAAAATCCTAAAAAACCGGAAATGAAAGACTCTCGTGTGTATTTCGGGAAGAAAGACGCTCCCATTACTATTGTAGAGTATTCTGATTTTCAGTGTGGTTATTGTGCCAAGGCGGTGAAAACACTTAAGCGGGTGCTGAAAGAATATCCTGATAAAGTGCGAATCCTTTACAAACATAAGCCTCTTTTTCCGGGTTCCGGTAAAGCGGCGGAGTACTATGAAGCTATTGGTATGCAAAGCTCTAAAAAAGCCCAGGAGTTTCATGACATGGTGTTTGAAAGAAAAAGTGAAATTAGAAATGGAGATAAATTTTTTAAAGAATTGGCTAAAAAGCTAAAAGTGAATATGAGTAAGTTGGAGAAAGACCTCAGCCTGGCCGGGCCGATTGTGGAAGAGGATAAGAGAGAAGCGGAAAAATTTGGGTTTTCCGGTACCCCAGGTTTCCTTGTGGGAGGAGTGAGTGTTCCCGGGGCTTTGCCTTTTTCCGAATTTAAGAAGATCATAGAGGATTGCCATTTACCGAAGTTAGGTGGTGGTAAAAAGGAAAAAGAAGAAGATTCCAAAGAAGAGGAAAAGTCTGAAGGATAAAAAG
This sequence comes from Bdellovibrionales bacterium, assembly GCA_028283955.1. Lineage (GTDB taxonomy): Bacteria > Bdellovibrionota > Bdellovibrionia > Bdellovibrionales > UBA1609 > JANQSP01. Next base: position 14,695 of record JANQSP010000026.1, on the reverse strand, counting down.
TCGTAAAATATTGAAGTAGTCTGTGTTAAAACGGCTTTTATGTCTCATATTTCTTCTGTACGTAAAATGAAACCGGAATGGTTGAAAGTACCGCTCCCGACGGGAGAGGAGTACTTTCGAATTCGTCGCCTTTTAAAATCTTTAAACCTGGTTACTGTTTGTCAGGAAGCTAATTGTCCCAATATGGCGGAATGTTGGGGCGGAGGTACAGCCACCATTATGTTAATGGGTGATATTTGTACCCGTGGATGTCGATTTTGTAATGTCAAAACAGGAAATCCCAAGGGCTGGCTGGATCAGCAAGAGCCGTTCAAGGTGGCTGAAGCGGTATCCAAAATGGGTTTGGAGTATGTCGTGCTGACCTCTGTGGATCGGGATGATCTACCGGATGAAGGGGCCGGGCATTTTGCAAAAACAATTAGTCATTTAAAACATTTAGCGCCGAAATTGCTGGTAGAGGTATTAACACCGGACTTTAAAGGTCGTAGAGATTGTATAAACACTATTTTGTCAGCCGGCCCGGATGTGTTCGCCCATAATATAGAAACAGTGGAAAGGCTGACTCCCCGGGTGCGTGATCGCAGAGCCGGTTACCGGCAATCTCTGAATGTGTTGGAGATGGCAAAGCGGGAAAATCCAAAAATTTATACAAAAAGCTCTATTATGCTGGGTTTAGGAGAGAAGGAAGAGGAAATAAGAAACACTTTAAAGGATTTACGTTCAGTGGGTTGTGACGTTTTGACATTTGGCCAATATTTACGTCCTCAAAAAAGACATTTACCTGTTGAGGAGTATGTTACTCCACAAAAATTTGATGAATGGAAAGAATGTGCTTTGCAAATGGGTTTTCTCTATGTAGCCAGTGGCCCTTTGGTCAGAAGCTCTTATAGGGCGGGGGAGTTTTTCATGAAAGCTCTTTTGCGTAAACAGAATTTGAATGGAACAAAAGAAAATACGGCTCTTCCCGCAAAGCCTGTCCTTACCGCCAAGCCCGTCATTCCCGCGAAGGCGGGAATCCAGGAGAAAAAATGAACAAAGAATCCGCCGTGGATATAAAGCTACCGGAATTAGGTGAAGGAGTAACAGAGGGAGAGCTGGTAAAGTGGCTGGTTTCCAAAGGAGACTCTGTTCAAATCGATCAACCGGTGGCGGAGGTAATGACAGATAAGGCCTCTATGGAAGTGCCTTCTCCTGTTGATGGGGTCATTGAGTCTTTTTCCGCTGAAGAGGGGGATACCATTCAGGTGGGGGATGTTTTATTGAAGGTGAACCCCACTGGGGCTGCAGGACAAGAAGCATCAGGTGTTACAGATAAGCGGGAATCAAAACAACAAAAGGGTGAGGACTTCGCACCAGAAAAATCTTCTCCTGTTTTAAAATCTGTTCCTCCGGTTACCCCTCCGGAGAGGGAAGTAAGAGAGGAAATAGAAGAAATAGAGGATAGTTCTGTATTGGCAACACCCCTCACCCGTCGTCTGGCGCGGGAATTAGGTGTCAGCCTAAGTCAAATAAAAGGCTCGGGTCTGGCCGGACGGGTTACCAAGGAAGATGTTTTAAAATACAAGGGAGTAACAAAAGGGGGAGAAAGCAGCCGTGTTGTTTCAGTTCAGGCTGCGGGTTTTTCCATTCCCAAAGAGGATAGGCAGGAACGTAAACCTCTTAAAGGAATCAGGAAAAAAATTGCAGAGAAGATGCAGCTTTCAAAAGCGGTTATCCCTCATTTTACTTTATTGGAGTCAGCGGATGTGGAGCAATTGGATAAAGTAAAAAACTCCGTAAAAGAGATGCTGAAAGAAAAAGAAATAAAAGTGACCTATCTCTCCTTTGTTATGAAGGCTCTTTTACATACGATAAAAGAATTTCCGGAACTCAACGCCGGAATTGATGATTTTTCAAAGGAGATAGTGGTTAAAAATTATTATCATTTTGGATTTGCTGTGGATACTCCTCGTGGCTTGTTAGTGCCTGTCATAAAGGATGTGGATAAAAAATCTTTATCCGAAGTGAGTTTTGAAATTCAGACTTTGGCGGAAAAAGCCAGAGAGGGAACTATTTCACCGGATGAGATGAGCGGGGGAACTATTACCATTACCAATATAGGAAGTTTGGGAGGGGAGTACGCAACTCCTATTATCAATGCACCGGAAGTGGCTATTTTGGGAATGTATCGTCTTTATGTGAAACCTCATTGGGACGGATCCGCGTTTAAACCCAAAAAGACAATGAATTTTTCTTTAACCTGCGACCACCGTTTGATTGATGGTGCTGTGGCAGCCAGAATATTAAAATCCTTTATCCATAAAATCGAAAACCCTCTCAGCCTTTTTATTTAAAACGTTCAGGAAAAGAGGCCGGCCCCACTCTCTTCATTCCGGACTTGATCCGGAATCCAGAACAGTGAATATCTTCTCTCAAGTTAAAAAGACAGCTCAAAAGCTCAGACATGCGTTTTGCCACAGAGCGGACTAGCCGCTCATGTGTCAAAGCCGAACTCGTTTTGAGCTGCTTTTTCCTTGAGAGAAGTACATCTGTTGTAAGGATAAAAATGACATATGTGAAATTTAGTTGGATTTTTTGGTGGCGATAGCGACTTTTGTTAAACCAACCGCTTTTACGGTGTTGATAATGGAAATCACTTTTCCGTGAAGTACATTTTTATCCGCTGAGATAACCACCTGGGTGTCATCCGGTTTCATATTATTATTTTTTAAGTGGTCTTCCATTTTTGTTATATCGAAAGTGTCTCCGTTTAATAAAACCTCCCCATTTACATTAATAGTGATATTTATTTTTGCGTCTTTGATGGACTGAGAGGAGCTGGCTTTGGGTAAGTCCAGCGAGAAGCCGGTTTTTACTATAAAAGGTGCGGTGACCATGAAGATTATCAATATAACCAAGATAATATCTACAAAAGGAATGATATTAATTTCAGCTATAGGTTGATCGTCATCTATCAATTTACCGGACATAAGTTAAACCTGTTTTATTTGTTACAGTTTTTAGCAAAAGAGAGCAAAGTTTCTTTCATGGACTCCAGATGGTGAAAAATCATCTTTAATTGTTTTTGCAAAAAATTATATGCGGTAATGGCAGGTATAGCCACAATCAGGCCCACGGCGGTGGCCACCAAAGCTTTTGAAATACCCATCATAACTATGGCGGCAGATCCGCTACCTTCTGATCCTAAGGCTTCAAAAGCCTCCATGACTCCAAAGATAGTACCTAAAAGACCTATAAAAGGGGCGTTGGATCCTAAAGTGGCTAAAAAACCGAGGCGGGTTTCCATTTCAGGTTTGATGGCAAGCAGGTGAGAATCCATCATTTCCTCCAAGCCTCTTTCTCTTTTTTCAATAATGTGTTCCCAGGATTTTTGTAAAAGTTTACCGGCTGGTAAAAGAGCGTATTTGTCATATACCAGTTTCATATGGGAGTTTCTGCCACTTTCCAATGCCTCTATCATTTCAGAGAGGATGGCGGATGTTTCAGATAAGAAATTTTTGAAGAAGAAAAAACGGTCCAGTATGGTAGCAACGGAAAATACGCTTAAAATAATTAAAAACCATAAGATGACTTCATGAGCGGCTGAGGCAATGAAGAGAAATTGATCAGTTAACAATACTTTTTACCCCCACTTTGGATTATCTTTTTTTGGTTTTTGTTTATATATACCTTCAATGTAAAGGTGATAAAATGTATAAAAATAAGTGTCACTTTTTTTACTACTGACAGATTTAAGCTTAAAGCACACCTTGCCCTTCCCTCAAGAGGAATTTCTTGTAATTATAAGTCTATGTGTAAAATAGAAAAGTATTTTAGGGTTTTCATTTTTTGCTGTGCTGTTAAAGCCCTTTTTTTGTCTTTATCTGCCTGTACCTTCCAGGACCCTCATCCTTCCTCCTTTCTTATTTTGGTTGTGGATTCTTTGGGATTTGATTCTGTGTCCTGCCATCAGAAAGGTGTATCTGTTCAGAAATCCGGATTCCATCTTTTCTGCCAGTCCAGTATTCGATTTCATCATGCTTACACTCCTTCTGTTTTGGCTCAACCCGCTTTAACTTCTCTTTTGACCGGTCTTTATCCTTATGAACATGGTGTATGGTCCAATGGTTCTCACTTTTTATCTTCTCAGTTTAGAACTTTGCCGGAGGTGGCCCTTAAAAAAGGTTATCGTAGTTCTTTTTTTTCCGGTGGTGGGGCTGTATGGAGGAAATCAGGTCTGAGCCAGGGTTTTGAGGTGTTTGATGATAATGTCCCTCTTGATTGGAAACATGTTTATCGCCCGGCCGGTAAAAATATTCAACTTTTTTTAAAATGGCTTGATCAGTATGGAAAGCATCGGCCTTTTTTTTCTATTTTATATTTGCCCGATTTGCAATTTCCTCTTTTTTCCCTGGAGAAAAAAGTGGGTGATTTGCAATCTCTTCAAATTCGTTCCCGTAGAAATATTTTAGATCAGTCTGTTTATGAATTAATTCAGGAGTTGAAAAAGAGAAAAAGATGGCATTCCACTTATGTCTTGTTAATGGGTACTAAAGGTCAGGAGAGGTATCAATCTTTCCGGCAAAATGAAATTCCCGCCTGGAGTTTGTTTAGTGATAACACGCGGATCAGTTTGTTTATAAAAGGTCCGAGTAAGTTTAGGAAAAAAGCTCGTTATGGGAATGTAAACACTCCGGTCACTTTAGTGGATGTGGGGTGGACACTTTTTGATCTTCTTGGTGGAACTGTATTACAGCAAAATAAAACCAATTTGTTAAAGAAAAAGTTGTTTCCCATTTTATCTTTTAAACCTTATTTAATGGAAAATGAATTAAGTCAAAATAAATCCGATCGTTCTGACTTTCAAAGTGGATTAGACCTTTTGGCTTTGAATAAATCAGCCCATTTGTCTATTAGGAAGGAAAAGGTTGATACTGTTATTTCTGATCGGGCTTTATTGATGGAATCCGGTTGGCCATTATGGCGGAAAGCGGGTTCCAGTCGCTTTGCTGTGAGAAAAGGCCCTTATCTTTTTATCTATGATGAAACGCCACAGATGTATAATAGCTTAACCGATCGGCAGGAGCTGAGTCCTTTATCCTCTATTGGCTCTCATCCGAATTTGCTTAACTTAAGAAGAAATTTCCTTTCCTATTTTAATAAAATGGGAGTCACACCCTGGAAAAATCCGGATTCTTTTTTGACGGAAAAAATGCTTATAGGTAAAAAAATCTTTAGTTTAAGTCCTTTTCAGTCTTCTGTGGAAGTACAGGATCAGCTTCGTATTTTGATGAAAAAAAAGCCTGATGATTTGGATTTGATTGGCTGGAGGGTGGAGCTGGCTCTGAGAAATAAACAATGGAAAGTGCTGAAGAGTTTTGGTGAGAAAACAAAAAATTTTTATTGGAGGTATGTAGCTAACCGCCAATTGGGTATAAGGGAGAAAGAGGAAGCGAAAACAGACTGTGAGAGGCTGTTTAAAAAAGAGTATGGTATAGCCTGTAAAGATAAAAGTCTTCTCAGTCTGTATGAGTGGATTCATAGTGAAGATGAAAGTAAGGGTCAAAACCATCAATCCCGATTTTTTTATTTTTATTTAAAAGAGAAAAGAAATCAAAAAATATCTCATTTGAATCAAAGGGCCTATTTGGTATGGGACACTCATTTTGCTGAATTTCAAAAACCCCTTTTATCAGATTTGTTTTTACATCTTCCGGAAAATAAGAAATATCTGAAAATAGTAAAGGATGTCCTGTTTTAAATAGGAGTGTCTTATTGTAAATACACTCTATCCATCTGTTGAATTGAGTTCCAAGATAGCCAGCCAGAATGGGGAGGCGGGATTGTCTTTTGCCGCTTGCTGGCTTAAATTATCCAGTGTTCGTTCCTCCCTTTTAAGGGTGAACCAATTGGTGGGGATGGTGTTTCGATTCAAAAGGATGAGCCTGTCTTCCGGTTGAAAACGAAAAAAGAGAGGGTGGAAGGAGATATCTTCGTGAATACCCAACAGTTGATAGGGAAGAGGAGTGTTGATTGTAGTTTTATTTTTCGGCACGTTTAATGAAGGGTCTATGCTCTGACCGATACCGCGTAAATCCTGGTGAGGACGATCGACCAAAATAAAAGGCTGACCTATCTGAATAAAAGTGAGGATATTATCAACTATAGTGGCAAAAAACAGCTCAAAGCCCATGGAATATTCCTCTTGATTTATACTGTTGAATATATTTTGATTGGTTTGTATTACAGCCGTTCTCATGTTGTTTTCCGTAGGTGTGAGGCTCATCATTTTAGGAAAAGGGTGGGTGCTTTCTATATCTTCCGAAAGGAGGTTATATTGGGTTTCAATGCTCTCAAACACCTCCTGAGTGGAAGTGGCTTCCTGTCCCCAGGGAGTGATAACAGTAATGAGCTTTTTATTTGCAGATAAATAAGATTTTGGAATGGGTCGAAAGGTTTTTCCTGAAAAAGATCTTTCCTGGATGTTCATATGCAGTTCCTTGATAAAATGTCATTCCCTTAGCGGCCGTCCTTCCCGTAAGGCTGTCATTCCCGCGCAGGCGGGAATCCAGAAAGGTGTTTAGTATTTATTTAATTTTTCCTGTGCTCTTTTATAATATATACCTGTTTTTACATCTTCCTCTAAAATTTTCCTCCAGTATTCCTGTGCAACATTAACATTTCCTACACTCTCGTTTAGGCTGGCTTCTTCATAAAGTGGTTTCATTTTTGTTTCCAGTTTTTGTCTGGATTTTGTCATTAGATTAATGGCGGGTTTATTATGAGGTTCGGGGATCTGTTTGGCCGCTTTTTCACAAGTGTAATAGGCTGTTTGAAATTGACTGGCGTTAAACTCATTGCTGCATTTACTGTGCATTCTGTTGTTTCTGTCATTAAAGGTTTTTTTAATATGAGCTAATTCTCTTCTGGCCAGTTCACGTTTTTCTTTTAACTCTTTATGGTTGCTGATACTGATGAACTTTTGATAAGCGGCGATGGCCTGTAAAGTTTTACCTTTGGTATAAAGAGACTTGGCGTAGTTGTATTTGCTTGCAATGGAACTAATGAATTTTTTTCTTTGGGCTCTGCGTTCTGCCTTGTCCGCTTTTTCCATTTCTATGGCATCAAATTTTTCTGTAAGACTATGGATTCTGCTGTCTGCCGGAGATAGTTCTATGGCCGGGTTTAAACAGGAAATCAGTTCATATTTGAATTTAAATGTGTCAAATTTTTCCCGGCATTTATCTGTTACTTCCTGAATAAACTTTTCTGTTTCTGCCGCTTTTTGTTTTTTTCGTTCCAGATCATGTTGCCTTCTTTGATTTTCGGCTGCCTGAGCACAGGCAATTTCCAGTTTTTTGGATTCCTGATAAGAGTCCGTATATTTATGAATTTTTTTGATCTCACTTTTACAGTATTCAAATTTTCCCTGTGAATAAAGCTGTTGAGCTACCTGATATGTGTCTTTTACAATTTGTAGTTGTTCAGGGGTGAGTCCGCCGGCCATTTCTGTTGTTTGGGCCTCATTTTCCTCAGGGGCTTTTTTCCCTGTGTTGAAAAAAGCGAAGCAGGCAATAGCCGCGCATACAGAACCGTATATTATAAGACGCTTCTTGTTTTTTTGGAAAAAAGATAAAGACTCCTCCGGTGCTTCCATAATCACACCCGGAAGGTTGGCCGGCAAAGGGGGAGGCATATAGGAAACAGGAACACCACCCTGGTTTGCTTGTGCAGGAACAGGAGCGGGAGGAGGTGGAGGGCCTAATCCTGCCAGTTCTTTTTCAAGTGATAGATTTTTAATCTCAAAGTCAATTTCCACATCCATAATATAGATAACGTCACCACTTTGAATGGGGTATTTTTTCCCGGGACTTAAATCTTTATCATTTAATATTGTTCCATTAGAGCTTTTTAAATCTTTAATATAATACTGTCCGTTTTCTTTTATTATTTTAAAGTGTTCACGACTGATATTAGGGTTATCCACCACAATGTCCGCTTCCTCGTCTCTTCCGAGGGTCCACGCATCCTGTTCTTCCAGTTTGAATATATCTCTTGGTGTATTTTCATCGTAAGCGATTTTTAGATAAGCCGATAACTGTTGTTCACTGGACTGTATATCTACAATGCGGGTTTTGTCTTCTGAAGAGACAGCAACAGGCATAGGATCAGAAGGCTCTTCCTCTTTCTGATCTACCTCTGTTTTTGCCTCCGGGAGATCCATTTTTTTTAATTGTGATTCCGTTTTATAAATAAGCTTAGGGTCGGATTTTGGTGTGTTTGCTTCAGGCTGTTGTTGACGGGTTTCCACTGGTTTTCCTTTTTGCAGGATAAACTCAAAATTCTGTACCTGAAAAGTTCCCCCTATTGATATAATACCTTCTTCTGTCTGTTCTCCTTCAATATTCAGTTCACATGCTTGAGATAGATTTTTAACCACCCATTGATTATCTTCTGTTATTGAAAGAGATAAATGTTTACGGGAGATACCGGGTTGTTCGGGCAAAACAATATTATTATCTTTTCCACGCCCGATAACATATTCCACATCTTCCTGGAGTGGTACTTTCTGAATTATCTTCCCTTTATGTTTAATGATAAGTGTTAGCATTAGTAACGGTCCTCGTGTTGTATTTGACATATTTTATAATTTTCAAAAGCTTCTTTGTAAGTCAGGTTTTGTTTATCTCTTATCGCCATCATCACATTTTTAAAAGAAGCCATACAAGGTACGAATCGGCGTTTTTCCCTATAATCTTTTCCCGCTATCATCCATGCCTGTATAATTTGTTGATTTTTAATCTGTGCTTTCTTTAAGTAAGAGGCACATAAATCATGCTGGGGATAAAGAGTTTTACAGACACGAAAAGATTCAATAGCACGGTTGTACACTCCTTTTCTATAGTCTCTAATTCCTTTGATGTAGGCAAACTGGGCATTTTTATAGGTGGCGAGGGCATTTTTACTTCTTTTGTCTTGTTCTTCTTTTCTCAGTTCAGTCAGAGTTTTTATGTCTTCTTCTCTATCTAAATTGCTCCTTAGTTTATCCTGCTTTTCCTTTGTATCGTTTGAGTCACTTAAGAATAGGTAAACTCCCCCCAAAGCCAGAAAAAGTAATATTATTTTAGTCATAAAACTACTTTTTTTCTTTTTTCTTTTTTTATTTAAATGAGGTTGAGGTGAATAAGGGTTGAGACCGTAATTCGGATAGTTTGGAGCTAAACCCGGAACCGGACTCTCCTGTTTTAAGCTGAGTGGATTTTCTTTGGACTCCTGAATGGGAACAGGGGCCTGATGTGCTTTGTTTGTTAAAGAGGCTTCCGGGTTTAGGGGTACGGGTACAGGTACAGGCATAGGTGCGGAGGCCGCTGCCGGGGTCGGTGCTGGTGTTGCATACAAGGGAGCCGATGCTGGTGTATTAGGGGCTTGAGGGGGGTTGGTGTCTTTACGTTCAAACTGCAAAACAGAGGAGCCGAATTGAATTAAGTCTCCATCCTGTAATTTTGATTGGATTTTGGATATATCATTAATTTTAATGGAGGCTCTGTTGCTAACATCTTTAATAGAGTAACTGTTATCAGGGTTGAGATTTATGATAGCCTGTTTTCTGGAACATTTATCGTCATTGACGAGAGCAATGTCATTTTCTGAGCTTCTGCCAATACTGACTTTTCCCGCTACTAATTTGAAAGCAAAATCTTTGTAAGGTCCTTTAATGACTTTTAATCGGGCCAGTGTTGGTGGCAGGGCAGCGGGAGGAGGAACTTTAAGTTGACCTTTACTCATTTTATACCGCCTCTTCCTGTTCTTGGTTTATAGGAATAAAAGAGATGAGTGTGTAGGCTAGTTCCTCTTTTCCATGAATTCCTTTTGCAGAAAGCTGAAACTCAACACCGCTGAATTCCAATGAGTCTGACGCAATTTCATGAGGATATTGCTGTACCCTGTCTATTAAATTGCTGAGGTTAAGTTTCAATGCCTGGTCGTCAATCTCCTGAATGTTGTAATTCAGTATTCTTTCTGTACTGACTCCTGTCTCTTCTTCGAAGCTGGCGCTGACTCCCTGAATTTTCATACTTTCCATATCAATTCCCAAAGTAGGGTAGCCTATCATTTCAATCATGTGGTTCATTTCCGTTAAACGATCGTAGGCAGCTGTATGTTGATTTAATTCCTGAGCGGCGGAAATACGGGACAAAGCGGAGTTGATATTGCTCGTTAGGTTTTGAAGCGGTTGAAAATCATAGTCCACCTGTACAGATAAGGAATCATCCTTTAACGCTGAACTGAGTTGTTTATTTAAGGAAACAATAGGGAATTCAATCATTTTATACAAAAAGAAAAACAGAAGAGTTCCTAAAACCAGGGCAATAAAACAGTTTTGTATAAGCAGACTGACAGTTCTTTTATTTCCAAAGGCTAATGTTCCTGTGTCGTAGATCACTACTGCATAAGCTTCAGCGTTATGAGTGTTTGTTTTTTTATTATAAAACTGGATGGGCACCATGGCGCCTACTGTGTTGGAGTCCATTTTTTTTACGGAAGCGCTGTCTTTTTTTCTTCCTTCATTAACAAAAGGAATTTTAGAGTAAGTGTGAGCCAGCTCTGAAGGAACAATAATTTGTCCGTTGGCGGCGGAAATAATAAACGCTTTCGATACCCCAGGTCTTCTGAGAGCGTACTCCACACTTGCGGATGAGTGCATATTGCTTTTGATTGGTTCGTAATTCATACGAGCTAAAGTAGTGGCAATACTTTCTGCATGATTCATACTTTCCTGAGCGACACTGGAGTTCAGGATTTCAATCAAAGGGAATGCGGAAAGAGAAGTCATTATTACTACAAAAGCAACCAGGAAAGACCCAATAACCCATTTGAAATCCAAGACAGCAGGGAGTTTATAAATACCTGGTAACACCACTTTATCCAGGTAGTTTATAAACCAGTTTTTAAGAGTCAGTTTTACGGGTTCATTTGTGTTGCCGTCTCCTGCTACCTGTCCTGGAGGTGGTGCCGGTTGGGGCATGTAAGGATGCTGGGGGTATCCGTGTTGGGCATTCTGGACAGCCGGGGCTTGAGGATGTTGCATTTGAGGATGCTGGGCATAAGCAACAGGAAAGGCGGCAGGTTGAGCTTTTGCTTTTACAATATCAAAAGAGGTACTACATATAGACACCTTGTCTTTATTATGGATTTCACTTTCCTGGATTTGAACTCCATTTAAAAAAGTTCCATTGCTGGACTTTAAATCGCTGATGATAACTCCCTGCTCATCCACTTCCAGTGCGGCATGCTTTTTGGATATACCCGGGTCAGGAATAGTGATTTGGCAGTCCTCACTGCGACCTAGAATATATTTTCCTTCCTGGAGAGGAATTTCCTGTCCAGCCAGTTTACCGTTTAAAAATCTAATGGCCCACATAGAGTTGATCTCCCTGTTGTATATGATAATGCTCCAATGCTGGTGTTTTAAACTCAAAGACGGAATAGGTTTTGGAAAGTAAAGAGGATAAATAAACTATTTTCCATGGCACTATATTTTTAAATATACGGGTGATTTCCAAAGAACGGTTCACAAAAATCACATCAATAGGGAATTTCATAAAAAAAGTATGAATTCCCCCTTTGCATGGGAAAATCCACAATGTATCTGAGGCCGGGAAATCATTTTTTCCCATCAGCCCTTTCATGCGGGAAAAGATACTTCGGGCGGTGATAACATTTTGAGCTAAAACCTGATTGGTTTTTTTATTAATAAGTTGAGCCATTTATGTTCACCCTCCCCCATAAAAAAAGCTTAAACCGACAGGAGCAAAGATGGTGAGCATGACAGCCGGTAAAATAAGGGCGATCATAGGTATAAGCATTTTTTGTGATGCTTTGGCCCCTTCCTTTTCCGCTCGGGCAAAACGCTCGTATCTCATTTGTTCTGATTTGGCTTTGAGGGTTTTTGCAATGCTGGCCCCTGTTTCATCTGAGTCAATAATCATGGTGCAGACACTGGTTATTTCGTCCACATCCAGTCTATCCATCAGGCCGGTTAAAGCTTCATTTCTTGAACTTCCTAGCTTAATATCTTTTTGTACAACCAGCAGTTCATCGGCCAAAGGGGAGTTTTTGGCTTTTTCTGTGATTTTTTGTATCGCTCCAAAAAAATCCAAACCGGCCTCGGTGCTGAGAGCCATTAGGTCAATAAAGAAAGGCAGTTCAGCGGTAATAGTCCCCTGTCTTCTTTTTTTATGGCTGTTGCAATACAGGTGAGGAAAATAAAGACCAAAACCGGCAATGACCAGACTGATCCAGTAAGGGTAGTCCAGTTGTAAAGCGAAATTCATAATAATAAAAAATATAGGGAACATGAGTCCCCATAGAATTTGCAGGCCAATAAATTCATCTATATTTAATTCCTTATTGAGCCCGGATGTAATCAATTTGTTTTCAATGGATTTACGGTATTTTGGTGATTTGACATTGCTGACATGTTTTAATGTGAGGTTATGGACTAAAGGCCTGGAAGCCTGGATCAGAGGCATTTTGGAAGGTGCTGGTTCGTTTCCTTCAGCCCAGGCCAGGGACTCAGCATCATTTTTTTTTGAGAAAATGATGGAGCAGAACAAATAAACAGACATAGCTCCTAAAGCGAGTCCGGAAAATAAAAAAATATGATTAAACCCCATAATTAAGCCTTTTTGCTTTTTTTTGTGTGGACTTATATTTGGAAATATCGGAAATCAGACTTTTTAACATGAGAAAAATTGTCTAAGGAGCCCATTCGTAATGTCTGATATATTTTCCCGTCTTAATTATGGCTTTATTGGTACTGGTTCTCTTTGTCAGGCTTTTTTGCAGGGCTTTTTGCAAAACAATCGAATACCAAAAGAGAGAATATTTCTCAGCTCCCGCACACCGGCCCGATTACAAAAAACAGCGAAACGTTTTTCTGTTCAAACTGTATCAAGCAATGAAGAACTTGTGCTTACATCACAGGTTATTTTTTTATGTGTTAAACCGGATGATTTGGTACCGGCTATTGAACCTTTGGCGAGTCAATTTAATCCACAACAAACATTAATCAGTTTTCCTGCCGGTGTGCCTTTGAGTGAGTTGAAAAAACTGCTTCCCCATGTGAAGCGTCTGGTGCGGGTTGTTCCCAATACGCCGATGAGTATAGGAGAGGGGTTATTTGCCTATAGTCTGGTTCAGGCGGACTCCGGACTGGAATCTTTTGTGGAAACCTTGCTTTCCCCTTTGGGAAAAGTATTAAAGATGCCGGAGGATAATTTAAGTGCTTTTACTGTAGCTGCCAGTTCAGGGGTGGCATTTGTGTTGGAATTAATGCAGTACTGGAATGAGTGGTTGGAGAATCATCATTTTCCCGCTGAACTGGCCAGAAAAATCAGCACTCATACTTTTTTAGGTGCGGCTTTGTGGGCGAAATCTTTCCCTGATTTATCCTTGGCTCAATTGCAATTACAGGTAGCATCGAAGAAAGGAATGACAGCGGAAGGATTGAAAGCTTTTAATGAAGCTCAACTGGATTCCGTTTTGCATTATGGTTTTGAGAAGACGGCTTTGCGAGAGAAAAAATTATTTCAAGATTGATGTATTTTTATTTGATAGAAGGCTATTCTCACAAGGCAAAAGTCAGCTCAAAAGCTCAGACATGCGTTTTGCCACAGGGCGGACTAGCCGCTCGTGTGTCAAAGCCGAACTCGTTTTGACCTGCTTTTGCCTTGTGAGAATATGTATCTATCGTAAGTAAAAAGTCGGTTCAACAGTTTGAACATGCGTAGCAATGTACAGTCTTAAGTCGGTGTATAAAAAGCTAACGCAAAGAATAAGTGTTGGATTTACAAAAAAAAGTTTTTTAAGCTGCCAATTGAAAGCGGGAGGCTTGAGGTTTTTATTACTGTTCGATAAAGGCCCGGGGACAAGGATGTTCTCATTTTAACTCCGCTCAATGGATTGAGCTTTTACATAAGGATGAATTGTATGAAGCTCAATCCAGATGATATCCTAACAAAAACTTTTACACGCAAGGTTTTAGGTGGTTACAGTTCCGAGGAGGTGGCGGATTTCCTTCAGTCTGTTGCCGGAGAGTGGGAGGAAAAAAACAAAACAACAGAAGATCTTTCAGATAGACTTCGTGAAAAAGAAGCAGCTATTCGTGAGTACCGGGATCGGGAGGAAGTTTTAAGGGATACCATCGCTTCCGCCCAAAAAATGGCGGTAAAAATCAGGCAGGATGCGGAAAAAGAAGCGCGTTTTATTGTTGAAGATGCCAAACAAAAAGCCGATATTATTGTACAGGATGCGAGAGATTCGTTGAAAACGGCTTATCAGGATTTATCGGATTTGAAAAGAATACATATTCAATTAAAAAACACTTTAAAATCAATATTACAATCTCACCAGGATTTGTTGGATCAGGATCCTATTCACTCTTTCTTACCGTCTTCTTTTCAGGGTGAAACGGATTCATCATTGATAGAAAAAAAAGTGAATGAGTCTTTAAACCGAGCGGCTCAATCAAAGGAATCTCTTTGAGATTTTTAAGTATTTTATTTTTCTTTTTTATAATAAGTTTTAGTAGCTCCTGTGGTTTATTTACCAGCACTTCCGGGGATACCGATGAAGAAGATGATACTCAATTTAGAGGTGAGACCTCACTTAAGTGTTCAGACAGTCCAAGGTGTAAAACTTATTGTGATAAGTG
>JANQSP010000070.1 GCA_028283955.1 Bdellovibrionales bacterium | reverse complement strand
CTCATCTCATCCTGGGGCTGGAGCAGGTCCCAAGGGTTTGGCTGTTCGCCAATTAAAGAGGTACGCGAGCTGGGTTCAGAACGTCGTGAGACAGTTTGGTCGTTATCTTCCGTGGGCGTAGGAAAATTGAGAGGAGCTGTCCTTAGTACGAGAGGACCGGGATGGACGAACCTCTGGTGCACCTGTTGTCACGCCAGTGGCATGGCAGGGTAGCTATGTTCGGAACGGATAACCGCTGAAAGCATCTAAGCGGGAAGCCGACCTTAAGATAAGTTTTCCCTGATCCGCAAGGATCCTGAAGACCCCTTCGAGACGAGGAGGTTGATAGGCGGTAGGTGTAAGCACAGCAATGTGTTCAGCCGATCCGTACTAATAGGTCGTGAGGCTTTTTTTTAATTCTGACTGTTATTCCCGCTTTAAGCGGGAATAAAGCTAAGGATGTTTTGAGTACAGACGATAAAAATGCGTCATTCCCGCGCAGGCGGGAATCCAGACAAAAAAGGAGTTACTTTATAACAAATAAAATACATGTTTCACTTGCACACGATAAGTGAAGTGAGATGTTGAAACGGAGGAAGATTCTGCCCTAATTAAAAAATTGCTGGTGTCTATAGCGACGGGGCCACACCTGTTCCCATCCCGAACACAGAAGTTAAGTCCGTCAGCGGCAATGGTACTACAGGGCTGACCCTGTGGGAGAGTAGCACGATGCCGGCTTTTTTTATTTAGGGCGGTTATCGTTACACGCTATTCAAAAAATCTATAGTGCTTTGATGCTGATATTGACGGGCATAACTTAAAGCTGTCCGGCCGAATATATTTATGAAATGCGGATCGGCACCGTTTTCATATAACAATATGACAATATTTGTATGTCCTTTATAAGCCGCCCATACCAGAGCTGTTCCCAAGTTATTTGCAATATGAATATTTGCACCGGACTCAATAAGAAAAGCCACTATCTCTATATGTCCGCTTTTAGAAGCTTCCATTAAAGCTGTTTTCTGACTGTCACTTACTCTATTAAGATGAGCTCCTCTTCTCACTAATAATTCTACAGTGCTTTTATGACCATTCCTTGCAGCAAATATCAGTGCGGTTTTTTTATATTTATTTCTTGCATTTATCCTGGCGCCATAATCAAGGAGTAAATCTGCAATTCTTGTATGCCCATTACTGGCGGCCCATATCAAAGCAGTCCCTCCACCCTTATTTTTTATATTTACTTTGGCGCCGTTTTTAAGCAAGAAGATTACAACATTTTCATGTCCGTTTTTAGAAGCTTCCATTAAAGCTGTCCATCCATTGGCATTTCTCGTATTTACATCAATGCCTTTTTTAAGGAGCTTTTTTATTTTAATGATATCTCCACGAGCTGCGGCGTTAAAAAACTCTTTCTTTTCACCTTTAGACACAACCTTAGGAGCAGAACGCATTATTCGCGGGCAAGGTTTTTCTGCGTAAGCAAAAGATGTAAAAATAAAAGTCAAAAATAAAAGTGTTTTTATCATTCCGGTTAACTTGCTAAATGGTTTTTTAGTCAGGATTATGTAGGGAGTTGAAGGCAAAAGAGTAGGAAACAGACATGGCCCATGTGCTGATGTAATCATCAAACAACACCATTTCCAAACGGCCCTGTCGGTCCAGTCTGTCCACATGCGAATAAGATAAAGAGGCTTTCCATTTGTTATTTATTATCCAGGTTCCCGACAAAGAGAGCAGGTAATAGTGCCTTTGGTAGTAGCTATCATATTGACTGGATTTATCTCTTTCGTAATTGGTTTTATAAGGGAAGATAACCCATCTCCCGTAACTTCCGGCCAGCGAGAAATAATCGGTGATATTTAAACTCAATCCCACCCTTTGAATACCAAGAAGAAATTCCGGTAAAGGAGTTCCCCCCAAACTCTGTTTAAAAGTACGACTAGTGGTATAAAGAGAAAAATAGTAACGGCCTATAGGGTTAATAAAAACAGCGAGATTTTTTATCCAATGTGATCGGATGTTAAATAGAGGATCCAATTTTAAGCTCCAGTTAAGATAAACTGAACTGACGGTTATAATGTCATTTACCCGTGAGTAATAAGAAAAGGGTAGAGTGGAGGAAAGACCCGTGTTCAATTGGCTCTTATAGGGAAGACCTGTGAATTTTCTATTAAGGGACAAAACCATGTCTTGTATCCACACACCTTTGTCGTTGCTGTTGGGGTTGAGAAAGTAATGACGATTTAAAGACTGAGTTATGGAAGCAGACCATTTTTCCTTAAATCGGTAAGAGCCATTTAAAAAAAACTGGCTGACATGGTCTGCGCTGACAATAAAACCGCTCACCTGTTGGAAACCGGCCGTGGAGGAAAATCGTTTTGTTTTTTCTTTTGTATTTTCTTTATTCGGGCTTCTTTCGTGTGTTAACTCCAGGGACGCTTTATCCAAAGCTTCATTTGTTTCAGCAGAGGAAAGATAAGGAATGACCCCATAAAAAAATATGAGAATAAAAAAGATAAGCTTGTTTCTCATTAATCCCCATTATCACAACTTTGTGGAACGATTCCGTTTTTCTTAAACCAGTGGTATAGATAGAACACATCGTAAACATCCTGTTTAGCCAGACGCAGGCTGTCTCCATCCGAATGGGTGACTCTTTTCATGCGATCAATAATAGTGAAGGAATATTTATTACGGTTACTGGAAGCTACATAGTAATCTCCGTCAAAGAAAGTGATTCCCAGTTTTTCATTGGTTCCGCGATAGTAGGCATCAGTTATTTTATTAATGTAGTCTTCCATTGAGACAATAGCGGTATCTAAAAAGTCCGGCGGGCTGTCTTCATTGGCTTTGTGAGCGGAGGGATCAATTCCGAAGCGGTCTTTTAAACCTTTAGGGGTGTAACAACGCACTCCGATTTTTTCCAGCAAAGTGCTGGTATCAACCTGATCTATATTGGCTATATTGTAATAGTTGGAGGCATTTTTCGCATAGAGAAGACGGCCAAAATCAATGAACCAGGGTTCCATGTCCACACGAACCGTTAATGTGTTTTCCATCACTTCTTCTATCATTTGGCGGGCTCCCAATTGGTTTATATAGGTCAGGTAGCTCGCTTTACCTAAATAGTGATTGGGGTTATAGATAAATCCGTCATCCCCCATTAAAAAATACATGGCGAATAGTTTATCCCAGAAGATACCTATTTTTTCAATGGAGCCGGACTCTTCGTTGTAAAATGTTTTCCAATCCCTATCGGCACTGGAGAGTTGAAGAACAGAATTAAAAAACGCGATATTCAATTTAATAGCCTGTCTTATATCCCTTTGTACTTGAGTGGATATTAAGTTTACATCATCCACAGTATAGGTTTTTGTGGATTCGTCTAATGTTTCAGAAATATAATCACTCCGGAAAGCCGTTCTCCACATCATTAAGGTTCTCTTCATGTTCCACATGGTATGAAACACCCTGACAGGGTAGTAACTGGTATCCCAGTAAGCTCTGTTTATACGAAGGTTTCTGATGAAATAACTTTCTTCATAGTTGTCGATAAGGCTCATTGTGACTTCGGAAGGGGTGCTTCCCTGATCCCAGGCATTGCAAAGGGAGTTTAAGAACCTGTGGTGATCTGTGCAAAAAAGATATTGTGTGTTTTTTTCTTTTGACAGATCTTTTTTTCCTCCTGAGTAGGCATATACAAGTGCCGCTTCGTCATAGGGGCCGAATAAGGATTTTAACGGACCTTCCGCTTCATCTTTAATATCCATATAATCCATAACAGATGAGGTTTTTAAAGCGGATTGTGTGTCATCATGTTCATGCCAGTGGCGGATATCCAGGCTGCCATAGAAATTGTGTCTCAGGTTTAAAACATGGCCAAATTCATGAGACATTAAATTAAAAAGAATTCTTCTTTTGATTTCATCCGGAGTCATTCCGTTGGCCAGCATGGAGGGGAGCTGGGCAATAACCGGCTCAGCGGGATAGATGGTTGTGTTTCTTTCATGACTCAGTTGGTTCATTAAATCTGTTTCAGATTGTTCGATAACTGTTTTACTTTCTTCTAAAAGATCTTTTGGCATAACATCAGAAAGTAAATCTGTTTCAAAATTAATACCTATTCTTGGTTTTTCTACATCCGAATTGGTGAATCTGGAGTAATAAGGATGACCAAAAGTGAGCTGGGATACCAGATGTTCAAATTCAGGTCGAATCTCAGAGTTTTTGTCAACAAGTTCAGATGTATGTGTCCAACGGGTGTGGTCATCTTCTTTAAGGGTTTGTTTCATTTTTACAAACAAGGAACTGGTTTCGTATTTTGTTTTATTATCTTTTACCAGGTTACCTTCTTCATCATAGTACTCTTTTAGGTCTCTTTTATATCTATCCTGAACTAGATATTTTAAGTAAAAATCCAACAAATGAATGGAAATAATAACATTCCCACTAATGATTTCCCCTGTAGCGGGGTGAGCATCTGAAGGGCCGTAACCCAAGACGGGAATATCTGTGTTTAACACATGGAAAAAGGAATAGCGAATATCACCAAACTCCTGGCCTGTATTTTCTTTCACTTCAAAACATATTCCTGTGGTACAGGTTTCATCTTTTCCGGGAAGAACGGAGCCATCATCCTTACATTTTCCGTTTAAAGGATAGTTATTGAGTTTGTGTTTGGCGAACATCTTATTGGTATGACAGATCATTCCATGTGCAATGTGTTTGTATTCATCAGGGTAATCTTTGCTGAAATAGAAGCTGTGTTTTTTATTAGGGTTCCATCTGTTCATATAGAAGATGTTTTTGTCACGCTGGTCTTCGGCGATGGCAGGACGTATCGTTCTAAAATAACCATATTTTTTAAGTAAAGGGTCCTGCTCTCCTGTGTAGACATAAGGAGTATAGTTTTTGTCACTTAAGCGAGGGTCTGACACAGTTTTGAAAGAATATTTGTAATGCACTGTCGTAGTGAAGTTATTTTGCACCCATCTTTTTAAGCTGTTTGAACACATCGGGTTTTGTTCATATTCCACAGCAACGACAAAACTGATGTAATCATCTGTGATATCTCTGGATGCATCAATGACATAAGCTGTTTTTTTATTCCAGCATCTAATATTTTGGGAATAGCTTATAGAGTATGGAAAGGTGTTGGCTTCTGATATGTCCGCCTTACTCCAGTCAATAGTGAAGTATTTTTTTTCGTTCCATTTTATATAATTGTTTTCCTCTTCACGGTTTGTCGTG
>JANQSP010000024.1 GCA_028283955.1 Bdellovibrionales bacterium | reverse complement strand
TAGCAACTTATAATTATAAAAATCAGGCCACGTAGCTCAGTAGGATAGAGCAAGAGTTTCCTAAACTCTAGGTCGCAGGTTCGATTCCTGCCGTGGTCATTTTTTATTTTTTATGAACCTATCCATTTCACTTACTGTCCACTTTTCGAAGACGATCCATTGTGAGTAAGAAATACCAAAAACTTGTGCGTGATCTATTAGTTAGCAGAGGTTTTTAGCGGTTATCAACAGACCTCTATTTATTTTTTTGAATGAAATGATACTGTATTTCTTTCTGTCTCATCTCCTTCCTTAATTAAACTCTTTTAATTTACATCTTATTTTCAATCCGCTTTTTCCACTCACTCCATACCTCTTGAACGACATATTTAATCATAGTCAATATAATTTCTCTTGTTATTATTGGAAATCTATAGACTTAACTCTCTTAATCTGTTATGAAATTAAAAAAAGAAGTCTAAAATGAAAAAAATTTTCCTTATCTCACTTCCCCTTTTATTCACTGGATGTGTAAGCTTTGATAAATCTTCCAGCAATGACCCTAAACAAGTGACGACAGACAAAAAAGAATGGCAGTCTGCTCTCAATCAATTTGATGAATATGAAAAAGTTCAATTCTCTTCTGAAGAAAAAAAAGTGATCCAGTGGCTCATAAAGCAAGAAAAGAATCAACTCAATCTACTTAAGGATCTTGTTCTTATAAACAGTGGCACAAAAAATATACAAGGCCTAAATAAGCTCAGACAACGCCTTGCCAAGGAGTTGAAACTGTTAGGATTTAAAGTTAAAACCCTTCCTGGTGGTGAAGTGAATACCTTGAAGTGCCAGCCGGAAAAACTAAAATTTGCAGACCATCTCGTAGCCACTCTTGAAGGAAAGTCCGGAAATAAACTTTTACTCTCTGGACATATGGATACTGTTTTTAATAAAGATCACCCTTTCAATAACATCACTTTTAAAGGAGACTTTATCCACGGACCTGGGGTACTCGACATGAAAGGGGGAATTGTTGTAATGATTTACGCTCTCAAAGCACTACATAAATTTGGACACTTAAAAAACAAACACATTACTGTTTTTCTTAACAGTGATGAAGAAATGGGCTCACTGGGTTCTCGTCCCTATATTGAAGATCTCTCAAAGGTTCATGATTTTGGTCTTGTCTTTGAGGGGACCAACAAGAATACACATATTCACTCTCGTAAAGGCCTTGGACAAATCCGGCTTGTCACCACTGGACAAGCTTCTCATGCTGGAAACGACCATAAAAATGGCGTTTCTGCCAATAAGGAAATGGCCCATAAAGTGATTGCTATAGAAAGCCTCACTAACTATAAGAGCGGTATAACCCTCAATGTTGGAATGATGAAAGGAGGAGAAGCTAGAAACACAGTGCCTCCTTGCGCAGAGACCCATATTGACTTGCGTTATATAGAAAACAAACGAGCAAAAGCTACGGTTCAAAAGGTGAAAAACATTGCCCATAAATCCTATACTAAAAATAAATTTATAAAAGCTCAGACAAAAACAAAAATGTGGTCATCTCTTCATCGACCTGCCAAGCCAAAAACGAAAAGAACTGAAAAAATGCTATCAATGTACTTGGGAATTGAAACTGCTAATGGAAGACTTGTCTCCATCGGTTTATCGGGTGGAGGTACCGATGGCTCCATTATGCAAGCAGCTGGACTGGCTAACTTGGACACACTTGGTGTTGATGGATTGCATTCACATTCCCCAAGAGAATTTGCCCATAAATCCAGCTTTGTTCCTCGAATCCAATCTGCAGCTATTTATATATTAAGACTTTTAGAAACAAATAAAAAAGGAGGGTTCAAATGAACGCATTAAAAAAATATCTCGCTTTTTGTAATTCTTTCAAAGGACGCTTGAATAGAAAAGCTTTTATCTTTTACTGGCTTAAATTTATAGGCCTGTCTGTTATCTGGGGGCTTGTTTGGACTCTGACAGGAATCCTTGCCGAAAAAATTCCCATTCTTGGCCTCCTGTTAATGCTTGTATGTGCTCTAATTCTAATCACCATATGTGCAGGTATGATTAGCATTCAGATAAGGAGACTGCATGATTTAAACTTTTCCGGTTGGTGGCTCCTTTTAGTAATGATCCTATCTGTCCCAGGGACGTTAGCGATGGAATCAGAACTCAACTTACTACCCCTCTCTGAAGCTTTGAAAACTGTTTTAATAGCAGTACATGTCATAGTTTCGCTCGTTTTTATAATTGGTATTCTGTTCATAAAAGGCTCTAAAGGAGAGAACAAGTACGGTAAAGACCCTTTAGCACCATCAGAAACTTAATGTAAATAAAAGATAATAAAGTTTGCTTTGTGCTTTAACCTCCAATCAGTTTAAAGGGACTGTCTCATTTTAGTTTTTGAACATGTAAACTATTGGTATTGTCCACTCATTAACTGGACAAAAAGCTATTTCGTCTTTACTCTAATATTGTGAAAGTTTTAGTTTATCTATTACTCCTATTATTTGGATCTCCTTTATCTTTCAGTAAACAAAAACAGGCGCCTTCTGGTAAATTGTCCCATCTCAACAAACAGGCCGTATCTTCTAACAAACAAACCACATCTTCCAAAAAAAAAATGGATTCCCCCTCTCAAAGGCCTTCTTCTCAGCTACAGGAGGAACGACGAAAAACAATGGTAGAAAAGTGGATTGAAAATGGAAACATTCAAAAGCTTAAAGAAGCAAAAATTTCACGGAACTGGAAAAGCCGGTTATGGAAAAGTTCCGGCCTTCATGTGGCGGCTATGCATAACCAATTGGGTTCCGCCCGTTTCTTTCTCAATAAAAAAGTAGATATCAATGCCAAAGATAAAAATGGATGGACACCTCTCCATCTGGCTTCTTTTAAAAACTATGAAATGATGGAGTTCCTGCTCAAAAACGGCGCTGACCCCAATATAAAAGACAACGAAGGCAACACTCCCCTCTATAACGCTGTTTCAAGATACCATATCGGTGGGATCTCTTTGCTTTTAAAATATGGTGCTGATCCCACAGTAAAGAACAAAGAAGGATTAAAACCCGTGGAGTATTCCAGATCCTATGAGATCAATAAAGTCTTATTAAAAGCTCAGGCTGAAAAACAAAGAGAGAAGGGCTGCAAGCCTTTTTCTTCTCTGATTCCAAAAAAATCCAAAATGAAAGATTTTATAAAAGAAAAATATTCCAAAAGACTTTCTGAATGCGGAGATAACAAACACTGTGTGGAAAGGCTCAAAAATCCTAAAACCTATATTTCAAGGAATCCTCATAACAAATCTCAATATCTAGCCTATTTGGAGGTTGATCCTTATAATTTGGGTTTTTTATATTTTTTTGAAGAAAAGCCAAAAGGTCAATGGACAAACTGGTTCAAGGCTCCCCGCTTCAGCCGCTTTACAATGCAATACTTTGTAGGTTGTCTTTCATGGGAAAAATCTTCCAAATGGTCTTATGAAGCTTACTCCTATTATGGAGAAAGGAAAAAATTTTCCTGCCATCTTGGGTCTAAAGAAAACACCCCTTCCTGTACATCAAAAAAATAAATTTTTTGGTCCCAAATGGACTATATAATTAAAAATAAATTGTTTTGGTCCCAAATGAACTATATAATTAAAAGTAAATTTTTTGGTCCCAAATGGACTATATAATTTAGGATCATATTGATGAAAAAAACCATCTTCTTAACTCTAATACTGGTATCATATAAAGCTGTTTCAGTTCCGCAATTAAGCCCCGGTTATCTTGGTGATCAAATTTCACCAGCTTGGGCCATTACTGCCGGGAGATGGTCTGTTTCTATTGACGACAGGTCATCCAGCCAGTTGTTCGATCCTGTATTACATGTGACGTGTCGGGTGGAGAAAAAGAAACCTGATTTTTGTTTTGCACCGGATTATGATCCGAATCCTGGGCATGCGGCCTGCATGGACCTTGTGCCGCCAGGTCTTGAGTTATGGTTTTCATTTGACGCTCATCCTGATGATCCAAAACCCACTTACCTCTATTCTTTCTCCGGTCTACTCAGAGCCCTTTTCCGTTTTCATTTTATTAACAGACCTGTAAGCATTTCCGCCGAATCCGGAGAATCCTTTGAAGGTCGTTTTACAAGGGATGCTGTTTCAACACTGGTCAATACAGACTATCAAGTTGTATTGGAAAAACTTTTAGGAAAACAGTGGCTTAATGGTTTCCAACACACAAAAAAAGTTCATATATCAGGAAAAGGTATTGAGATAAAAGCGACATTCTGGCATCAAGACCTCAACAGGTGGATAGAGGAAACATTGAAAAAATGTCCTTAATTTAGCATCTTCCAAAATTCAGGGTTTTTTTATCTAGAATACAGGAAACCAGTTAATCAGGCTGCATAGTCCAAACAGAGGCCGCGACAGGAGGTCACAACACTGTGAATACATTTTATCAGTTCTTTGTATCTTTAGATTTTTTTGAATATTCAATCGCTGTCATATGGCGAGAATAATAGAGATTAAAAACGTCAACTATTTCATTAGGACTCTTTTGCATTTTACTAATACAAAGCTTCGCTTTGCTTTTATGATTAGGGGTGTTTTTTTCAAGAGCAAAGATTATATACTTTTTCATCATTGATTCTGTTGTTTCAACATCTTTTATACTTTTATAATAAACCGGACCGTTCCATTCCGAGTAGGTAATTTTTTCATAGTCAAATACCATATGAGCAGTTTCATTTTTAGACTTAACTTTAACAGATGGAAAATACTTTTCAACAACAGCCCTTTCATGGTTATCATTAGGTAAATACCTGTATGCTAAATCCTTCTCATGCTCTTTTATAAATTCATTCTCATATTCTTCAACCAGACGATCCCGGATTGCTTTAGCATTGTGAATTTCGGTAAACCAGGAATTTGCCGGTTTGGTAATCGCCTCTTTCTTCAATTCCTCTATGTCCAGACTCACTCCCACATCTTTAATTCTTTTGGCTATAGGAGGGTGTGAGTCGAATGGATGCGGCACACTAATATTGAGCAGTTCTTCACCACTATCCCCTTTTTTTAGATACTCCGAAAAACCTGCTGTTACTTTTTCTAATAAATTAACTCTCTGAATAGCCTCTTCCTTTGAAAACAAATTTTGTTCTATATAGTTTCTAAATTTAGAATATAGTACAAATTTACCTAAGGCATTAGCCAGAGTCTCACCACCAAACATTTTAGCTGCCAACGCATCTGCCCTTTTTTCTCTGTCACGACTTATTTTACTAAAACTAAGTTCGAACAGGCTACGAAAACCCAATAAAAAGAATAGAACAGGTAAAGTAGTTAAGTGTTCATTAAGAATACCTAAATACATTTCACAACGAATGAGCTTGGGAGATGTCTTTTTAGAGTACCATGTATCTTGTCCACTAAAATGAGCCATCTCATGCGCAAAAATAGCATTCGATTCCGACTGGGACAAATTCTCAAGGTGCAATAAGCTAGCATATAACGTTCGACCTGAATAAACTTTCTCATTAACGGAAACAGGGTGCTCCGTAACAAAAAAATTATCTTCAGCTCCAAGTACAATATTATCCGGAGCCTGAGTATTTAGTTTGCCACAAACCCCTTTGATTTCAGAATACAACACAGGTGCTTCATTTGACTGCAAGACATGGCCTTTCAAAGGGATTGGAAAGTTTACATTTTTTAATAACGCCACAATCATTTTAAAAGCAGCATAAGCAGCTGCAAAACCAGCAATCCCTATAAGATAAGGAAAGTATCGATCGAACAACAAAATAGTACCATAATAAAAAAAGGATACCAATAAAACACCTTGTGCTAATACCTGAACAATACTAAAAATTTTTGCCATATTCCATGAGATGACAAAACACCAATACTGAATGGGCTGGGAAATATAAGAGATGATAAGAAGAGTCCCTACTAAAAGAAACACAAAAAGAGAAAAAATTATAGCCCATAAACTTATTTCTCTAAACAAAGCATATAACTCCAAAGACCCACAAACATCTTTAAACTGCTCTTTAATCTCTGGAGGATACTCTGAACTAAAACAAAAAAAAGACGGAGGATTCTTTTGATATAAAGCGATCAGAGAACTTTTTTCTTCGTCTGGTATTTCCTTATCGTCATTAATTTTCTCTATTACAGCCTCTGTAAACAATCTATCTTCTTTATCCTGAGCATAGTCATAAAAATAATAGCAAGATACAGGTATTAAAAAAATAACCAGCAGAGGCAATATACAATTTCTGATAATGCTGATTTTAAATTTCATAAAATCCACTCCCGAAAGAAATTACATATAGTATACTCTACACCCTGTTATAGATATTAGGAATAAATGCTAAACTGCATGTCCAGTTGTTAGTAGTTAGCCAACACACCAAATGAACATGATTTTGTCAACTTATCCGATAAAAAATGCCTTATTTGCTTTATAAATTAAAATACAGAGTGTAAATTATACTATCGTCCTATTTCAGTGGATTAATGACCTTAATTGTTTTTAGAAGGACAAAAGTCGGGAAAATAATTACTTGTCTAAAAAAGAAAAATAACAATACAATAAAATAATCAAAATGAAATACACACCGGGGGTCTTATGAAAAACCTATTCATTATGTCTATTATTTTTTTACCTCTTATGGGAGTTATTACAGCTTGTGAAGGTGATTCGGGAAGAATCGTAAAAACCACATCGGCCAGGCAGGTAAATGATTTAAAGTCCCTTAAAAATTTTGTAATTGATGCCAGAAATTATTTGGAAAAGGATTACGACAAAGCTATAAAAGATTTTAGAAAAGAAGACGGTCCGTGGCGACACGAGGAAGTATATCTTTTTATCATAGATCAATCCGGTAAAGTACACCTCCACGTTGGAATACCCGCTTTTGAAGGTCAGGCACAACTCCTGATAAAAGATTTGAACACCGAAGAATTTATCGTAGATGGACTTATAAGGGAGGGATTGAAACAGGGAGGAGGTTATGTGGAATATCGTTTTGACAACCCTTCAACACCGGAAAAGGAAAACGCCAGAAAAATAACTTATGTCACCCCTTTTACCAGAAGTGCAGATGGACCAACTTTTATAATAGGTGCCGGTTTTTTTCCGGATGGTGATTGATACTTTTTCAAAATTAAACAGATTCCGGAAAAATAATTACCGTCATTATCTATTTAATTCGTTTACACTTATACTCCCCGGTAAAATGTGAAGCTGTAGCGATTTGATCTCCATTTTTATCAGTCCAGATAGTTCCCTTCCCGCTTCTTGCCGGTCTTTTGATCCCTTTGTTATCTATATAATCCGGGTACTCAGCCTGCCATGTAATTCTATTTTTACCCACTTTTTCATATTTAACCTTCACAGGATAGAGTGTTTCGTTTCTATAAAAGGGGTAATATCTCCACATACCATCAATAATACCCACATCTTTTGTATAAGGGCCCGCTTTATCAAACACACTGCCTTTTAGAACATCGGTTTTTATCTCTCTAACTATAATATCAACTCCATTAACCATTTTACGCTCAACAATCGCTTCATACGCTTTCCACTCATTGTTATCCCCCTTATAATCCGGACAGCTAAACGTACCGGAAAAGCCGGAACCATCACTGGTTTTTAGTGTTTTACACCCGGAAGACAACATACCTATTAATGACATACAAAGAACAAATGACAATAGTTTCATAACACCCTCCCTTTTTTATATGTCATATAAAACATTTTTTTATATTGCAAATAAACTATTGGAATACCCAACCCAATATAATCTATTAAACCATATATTATCAGGCTGTTTTACACCTTAAATAAAACTTTATTCTCAAAACTTAAAGATTCTGTTACTAATTTCCTGTTTTTAATTATTAACTTGCTCCTCATAAACAAAATGAAAAAAATACTGATTATAACCTTTCTTGCCCTCCCTTATTTCTCATACTCAAATCAATGTGAGTTTACAGGTAAAGTCACTCCGGAAGATCAAATAGAAAAAGTAAGAACCATATACAGGGACATGTGTGAGTGGTTTACTTCCACCTTCCCCGAAAACCCTCTTAATCCGGAAATTTCTCTTAACGAAGTGAGTTTCATTGAATCTCTGGAGGGTGTTGAACACCCGGATCAACTGGAAGATTCAAATGGAATATTTTATTCCCAGACTGAAAAAAATGTAAGTAAAATAATTATGTTTTATTCCAATCAACACGATGTCTGGATGAATACCCCTTTATGGCAGGACTCCGCTCTGGCACATGAAATATTTCATTATTTAAAAAAATCCTGTTGTTTTAAAACTCTCTCCAAAGTGAAAAGAATAGACACAGCTTTAATGGAGGCTTCCGCTTATTGGGCCCAAGACCAATTTGTAAGACGCCACTCTAATCAAGAACTAATGGATTTAATATGGGAGGATAAAAAAGAAAATGTAAAAGCAATTAGAGGTTTTATGTCAGTGGCCTATTTTTTATATAATATGGATTTAGCCAAGTATGTTCACAACGCCTTAATTTGGTTTGGTGAAAACCCACAAACAAGATTCAACAATATTGTAGAAGGATACTATACAATAAGAGAAAGAACCCATAGAAGATTATTATAACTTTAAAAACCTCTTTAATCCCTAAACAAAAAAACCATTATCGAACTGGTAATAGCTTCCCTGGTTGCTACTACTGATTATTTCATCACTCCGAACCACCGCATTTGCGAGGGCAGTTTGATCCGGAGTCCATCAAACAAGTCCATCAAACAAACACCACTTAAAGACCTTGTTTTGCATAAAAAAAATTGTTAAATATTTTTTATGACTCTTGATTTTGCTAAAACTTATTTTTTTCTTATCCTGACAACAACGGCTGTTTTCTTAACAATAAATGGAGAAGCCAAGGAACCTGATAAAAAAACTTTGCTTTTATCAGAAAGAGACACATTAAAGGAAGCGCTCTCCTCCAGTCTCTTTATTAAAAAGATCCAACTCGAAAAGAAAAAGCAACTGGCCCGGCTGTTGGAAAAAAAATACTCCTTCTCTGACTGGGAGGCTTTTTCCAGCTTTAATCATTCAAAAAGAAAAAACCCTGAAATTTTAGTCTTTGAGGGTAAAGAAAACGAAGTTAATAACTTTAGTGTAGGTTTGGAAAAAAAAATTCCTTATGGCTTAAGCTTAAAACCCTCTTTCTCTTATACCAATCAAAATAAAGTTCACTCTGATTTTTTAAACAGGGCGAATGTTCCCAAAAACATTTATAGAGAAAATTTAAACCTGGAACTCAGTGCAAACCTCTCTGCCGCTTTTATTCAATATTGGAGTCTGGAGGCCATTGATGAGGGACAAAAAATCAATGAGTGGCTTTACTATGAGATGGCTGAAGAACTGGCTCTTAAAGCCGCCGGGCAATACTGGAAAACTTATCTAACCTGGATTGCCTACACTCAAACTAAAAAAGGACTTAAAACTTATCGCCGCCTCGTTAAACAGATTAACAATAAAAAAAGGTACGGTTTTTTGAGACCTGGAGAGAGACCACAAATCCTGGCTGAATACGAAAATATCCAACAAGCCACTGACACACAAAAACAAAATTATGAAAATGAAAAAAAGGCTCTCCTTTTGTTGTTAAAAAAAGATCCTGATGTATATAATATAAAATTCAAACAGGAAAAACTTTCACCTCTGCCGAATTTTCCAAAAACAAATATAGAAGATACACGCACCATTAAAATAAAAAAGAAACAAATAAATGAACAGGAACTAAGATGGAAGGCCAGTAAAGCAAAGTTATTCCCCAGTCTCCATTTATCAAGCAAAGGAGGGCTGATCCCCGGTGCTGCCTCCTATGAGGATTTATCTTTCAACACGGAAAATTTCTTTTATGAAATGGGAGTCAGTGTAAAATGGAATCTTTTTTCAAAATCCTTTCGTGAAAAAGTAAGTATGGAAAAGTACACCTTGGAAGAAAATAAGACTGATCTCGAAATTTCAAAACAACAGCTTAAAGACAGACTGACCAGTCTGGAAACTGAAATTGTCACCAGCTATAAAAATGTTCAAAGGGCGAAAAAGGCCAACAAATATCAAAAAAAAGCTTTTAGAGAACTGCAAAATTCTTTTGATCAGGGAAGAGTTGATATCTTTGAGCTTATCAGCACTGAAAATAAACTGAGAGAATCAGAGGTCAGAAAAAAATCAGCCCTCAGTGAGTACTTCCTTCTTAATCTTCAATTCCTGGCTTTGAGAGATCAACTCGTGGAGGATTACCTAAAGCCATGAATTTTTTTCTCTCCAATTCCCGTCTTGTTATTCTTATCAGTCTCGCCTTTGCTTTTATGGGTGTAAAAGGCATCCTCAATCTTAAAAGAGAGTCCATTCCCCCTGTGGATTTTGCAAGAGCCATTATCACTACCGCCTACCCCGGTTCCTCCCCCACAGAAGTGGAAGAATTAATTACTACAAAAATAGAAAATGAAATTCGCTCTGTGGACCATTTAAAAGATGTTAACTCGGAATCCCAACCTGGCTTGAGTCTCATTAATATTCGTATTGATATAGACAACGCGAACACAACTAAAGTTATAAATGAACTGAACCAGGCTCTTCAAAATGTGCAGGGCCTGCCCCCTGAAGTCCTGGACCCTCCCAGGCTCATTCACATCGACTCCAGCAGTGAAAAACCCATTCTACACCTTTTGGTTTCCGGCCCCGACAAAAACCGCTTAAGAGATAAAATCAGTTGGAATTTAAAAACAAAGTTAGAAAAAATACCCGGTGTCTCTGAAATCAGAATGAGTAATTATAAAAAAAGGGAATTTCTCGTTCTTCTTTCTCAGGAAAAAATGGACCAACACTACATATCCTCCGCTGATGTGGTCGCCGCCTTGGAGCAAAAGAAAATGGATATTCCATCCGGTTACCTGGAAAATAACACACAAAGAAAGTTAGTCCGGGTACTTGCCAAACCACGAATGGTACAGGAGTTGGAAAACACCATTATCCGATCCAATTTTTCCGGCCAAAAGATTTTTATAAAAGATGTAGCCAAAGTTGTGGATAGCCATGAAAAGGAAACAGAAAAAGAATATTTTTATCAATCCAAAAGCAACAAACCTTATAAACTCGACCCCGTCAATTCTCTTTCCATCATGAAGACAGTTAAAGCCGACACTATTACATTGGTCTCCAATGTTAAAAAAAACCTTGAAGAAATTAAGAAAACTCTAAGTAAAAACTACGAAATTCTTACTGGTTTTAATGAAGGGACAGGTACAAAAAACAGGCTTGTTATCGTTACCAATAATTCCTTAACAGGGCTTATTCTTATCTTTATTGTTTTTTTTCTTTTTCTTCCCTCCCGTACAGGTTGTATGGTGAGTCTCAGTCTTCCTTTATCCGTACTGGGAACCTTTGCTCTCCTTCCTTTTATGGGAGTCAGTTTTAATGTCATTACCATGCTGGCTTTTGTGATTTGTATCGGAATGCTGGTGGATAACTCTGTTGTTATTGGAGAATATTATTCACGGCTTATTACAGAGAAGAACGCATCCCCCCAATCAGCGGCATTTAGTTCGGTTCACCAGTTTGCAAAACCTATAACAGCCACTGTTTTAACCACTGTTGTAGCTTTTCTACCCATGCTGGTTACAACAGGAGTAATGGGGCAATTCATAAGATGGATACCCATTGTTGTGACAGTAGCTCTTCTCATGAGCCTGTTTGAGTCTTTTTGCCTTTTGCCCAATCGTCTTCAATGGCTATCTCAAAAAAAACCAAGTCGATATCAAAGAGGCATCCTTAAAAAATTTTCTCAATTTGAAAACCTATTTGAAAAATTTATAACAAAAACCGTTAACAAAAAATATATAAGTCTTGGTTGTATTGCTTTATTGATTTTCATTACAGCCTTATTGTTTCAATTCAAAAGTCGTATTGACCTCTTCACTCCCCGAAATCCGGATTTTTATGGAGCTATTATTGAACCAAGTCCTAACACTCCCCTTCACCTTATCGATAAGGAAGTAAAAAGGATTGCAAAAGAGGCGCAAGCCGTTTTTGAGGGTGAAAAAAATATTGAATGGATGTCTGTCAAAATGAACACCGAATCTGCGGATATTCTCATAAAAGTAAAAGCCTCTTCTCTAAGAAAGTTAAACCTCAAAAACACCCTTAATACTCTACGAAAAATACCTAAGGGGGATTTAAAAACTCTCACATTTAAACCGGTTGCCGGAGGACCACCCGTAGGAAAACCTCTTAGCGCCGCTATCCAATCCAATGACAGAAAGGAAATTAGAAAATTTATTGATGATATTTTTCCGGAAATAGAAAAAATCCCCGGGATTGTAAATTTAAAAAGCAATCCGGATACCAATATAGGTACAGAGTATAAAATCCAAATTGACCCTGAAACCTTAACCCGCCTGGGTCTTAACTTTCAAGCTGTGGGTTTGGCTTTAAGAACCGCTCTGGAAGGACACATTATAACGGAGCTTACGGAAAACAATGAGTCTTTCTACATACGGGTAAAACACGATGAAGAAAAAACCTCCTCTTTTAAACACTTAAAGAAAATAAAAGTTAAAGAGTTTTCAGGACGCCTGATTCCTTTAAGCGAAATAGCTCAAATAAAAGAAGTCTTATCTGAACCACACAAAAAAAGTTATAACTTTGAGCCTGTTGTTTTTTTGGAAGCGGATATTAACCCCAAGCTCACAACCAGTATTGAAGTAAATAAAAAAGCCAAAAAAATTATTGATAAAAAAATCAAGAACTACCCTTCTTTATCTTATAAGCTGGTGGGAGAGCAGGAAACAACCAAAGAATCCCTTAAGTCTTTACTGAATGCGGCTCTCCTGGCTGTTTTTGCTATTTTTATTATTCTGATTATTTTATTCAAAAGCTTTATTATTTCTTTCCTTATTCTCACCTGTATTCCTCTGGGGTTGATTGGAGTGATATGGTCTTTCTTTTTACATCAAAGGTCTTTGAATTTTTTTGCCATGGTTGGGGTAGTGGGCCTGGCCGGAGTGGTAGTCAACTCGGCCATTATACTTATCAGTTTTATCTCAAAGCTAAAAAAAGAAGAACCGGAGTTATCTTTATCTGAAATTGTTATTAAGGCTTCCAAAATGCGCTTTCGCCCTATTATGATCACCAACCTCACCACCATGGGCGGCTTACTTCCCACCGCTTACGGGATCGCCGGCTTTGAGCCTCTCCTTATGCCCATGACATTGGCTTTATTCTGGGGGCTTTTTACCGCCACTCTTTTAACTTTGATTTGGATTCCCTGTACCCTTCTTATAATGGAAGACGGGAAAAAACTCCTCTCCTCTTTAAGAAAAAAAATGTCATTCTGAACTTGATCCGGAATGACGATATTTCAGAACACAATGACAGATGTTTTCTATATACACATAAATGAAAACCTATGCAGTCAAGAGAAATGACGACTTTTGACTGCAATAGATTATACTTTTATAAAAATAATTTTACAGGTTTTTATTAACAAGAAAATTACTCTTCACCGCTTTTGTTTTAGAGGCATGAGAGTCCTTTCCGGAAAACTCCTTTTCCTCCACAGATAAAGCCGCGGAAATAAAACTGGAAAAAAGCGGATGAGGTTCCAAAGGCCTGGATTGAAACTCAGGGTGAAACTGCACAGCCAGAAACCAAAGGTGATCGGGGATCTCAATAATTTCCACAAGCTCTTTTTGCCTGTGGATACCGGAGAACACCATCCCTTTATCTTCAAATTCTTTTTTAAAACGGTTGTTAAATTCAAAGCGATGACGGTGTCTTTCATGGATACAATCAGACTTATAAACAGAGTGAGCCAGGCTGTTTTTCCTTAAGTGGCAAGCATAAGAGCCCAGTCGCATACTGCCCCCCTTTTTCCGCTCA
Source organism: Bdellovibrionales bacterium (assembly GCA_028283955.1). Taxonomy (GTDB): domain Bacteria; phylum Bdellovibrionota; class Bdellovibrionia; order Bdellovibrionales; family UBA1609; genus JANQSP01. The sequence goes on along the minus strand of JANQSP010000024.1, from coordinate 9,146 downwards.
TTCGACTGACCTTCCATGTAGTCAATGACTTTGTTTTTCATCGGATCAGACTCAGTGGTTTCAAACTCACTGCTATTGGCATCTTCAATACCACAAACATGACGGGCAAATTCCAAAACAGCCATTTGCATACCAAAGCAAATACCAAAAAAAGGAATATTGTTTTCTCTTACATACTGAATCGCCGCCATTTTTCCATCCACTCCTCTTTCACCAAACCCTCCGGGGATAAGAACCCCACTTAAACCTTTAAGCTTTTGAGTGATATTTTGATGAGTCAGGGTTTCAGAATCAATATACTTGACGGACACACGACTTCCGTTGGCCACTCCGCCATGAACCAAAGCCTCATGAATGGATTGATAACTGTCTTTTAAATTCACATACTTTCCCACCAAACCAATGGAGACAAAGTTATCCGGAGAACGAATAGTGGAAACAATAGATTTCCACTTATCCATTTCAGACCTCTTGTTCTTAAGCAGAATTCGGTCAACCAGCTTCGTATCAAAACCCTCCTCCTGTAAAAGCAAAGGCAATTCATAAATGGTTTCCACATCCGGAGCGGCAATGACATTTTCCTCTTTAACACTACAAAAAAGAGCTATCTTTTTCTTCAGTTCATCAGAGATGGCTTTTTCACTTCGACAAATGAGAAAGTCCGGTTGAATACCCACCTCCCTTAAGGCCTTTACAGAGTGCTGAGTAGGTTTACTCTTCACCTCTCCGGAAGCGGAAAGGTAAGGCACCAAAGTTAAATGAACAAATACCGTATTATTAAAACCCAGATCCACTCTCATTTGCCGAATAGCTTCAATAAAAGGAAGACCTTCAATGTCCCCCACTGTACCTCCGATTTCCACAATTACCACTTCCGCGGAACCGGCCGCATTTTTAATACGGGATTTTATTTCATCTGTAATATGAGGAATCACCTGAACAGTATTACCCAGGTAATCCCCTCTTCTTTCTTTTAAAATGACACTTTCATAAATTTGACCGGTAGTGATGCTGTTTTCTTTTCTGAGGGGGGCATGAGTAAAACGCTCATAGTGCCCAAGGTCCATATCTGTCTCCGCCCCGTCTTCCGTGACATACACCTCTCCATGCTGAAAAGGTGACATAGTCCCCGGGTCCACATTCAGATAAGGGTCACATTTAATAAGGCTGATTTTATACTTTTGTGCTTCCAATAAAGCACCCAGACTGGCAGATAGAAGCCCCTTTCCCAAAGAAGACACCACACCACCCGTAATAAAAATAAACTTTTGATTTTTATTAGAAGAGTCCATTTCTTTTTACCATTCCATACACTTTATTATTAAACAACAATTATCAAAAAATATATAGAAATAGTCTAAAAAGGATGACCAAAAGAAACAACTATATTGTATTGGTCCTCTCCTATACCTATTTCCGCCCGTATTTTTTTATTATAGTCCGGAGGTAACCCAAAACGAAGCCCCCCTCCATAGGCATAACGAGGGGAAAGAGAAAGTGTGTCATCAGCCTGACCAAAATCAAAAAAACCGGCTATAGTTAAAAATTTCAAGGGAGTGTATCTTATTTCCGTTTGAGATAAATAATAGTTTTCCCCGCGAAAACGATTGAGTCTATAGCCACGCAATAAATCGGGGCCGCCAAGAGAAAAACGAAATAAATAGCTGGACGGATTAACAAAAGTCAAACCGGCTGCTCCTTTTAAAGCCAATACAAAATTGTCGAACAAAGAAAAAAACACCCGAACATCCCCTTCCAGAAAAACAGGACTGGGCATACGGGAAAGCAGCCGGGAGCTAACCTCATAATACTCCCCCTCACTGGGATTAAAAAGATTATCCCTGGAGTCATATCTCACCAAGACACCGCCGGATACGAGCAACTCCTCCGGAAAACGCTCCGTTCGCCCTCCGTCTTTTCTTTCTTTCCTATAGTCGAATTGAAGAAAAGCCCCTCCGTATAAGTAAGATTTAATTTTAAAAACATATTCCCCCAAAACACGTACTTTATATATGGGAATATCCATACGATCTTCCGCCTTAGTCTGACTCCCCTCTCCGTAATAAGGTTCACTAAAACCATTATAAGAGGCTATAAAATCAACCTGATCTCCGTTCTCCCTCCAGAGCTGGTAAGTAAGGGATGTATGAAAAAACAGGTCCATATTGGTATTAGCCTGTAAAGAAGTGTAATAACCTGTGTCCCCGGTAGGATAGATAAAAAAACGCCCTCCGAAAATATGACTATAGGTAGAGTTACGCGAATAAGAAGGAACAATGGCCCACCTTTGCGTGCTATCCTTTTTTGAGGTCAGCCAGGAAACCCCATCCTCTGCAAAAGTAAATGAAGGAAAAAGAAATAAAAAAACAAAAAACAATCGATAAGACATTCTGATCGTGATAACTGAAATTAAAATTAAAAGCAAGATATATCAATGCCATTGTAAATAAGAAAATATCCTTGAAAAAACAAGAGTTCTCAGATTAAATAAAAACTCCTCTTTGTTAAGGAAAAACAAAAAAATATGAGAAAAGTAAAATCAAATAAAAATATTGCTTATTTATGGCATAAAAAACTATATGACTATCAGACAATCAAATCCTATTGGTGAAAAACCTTAAAAGATTTTTTATATTACTTAACTTTTATGAGTTCCACTTCAAAAACCAACACAGAGTTGGGTGGAATACCGGGAGTGCCGGATGGACCATAAGCCAATCCAGGAGGAATATAAAATTCATACTTGGCCCCTTCTTTCATTAACTGTAACCCTTCCGTCCAACCTGGAATGACCCCCTTTAAGGGAAAAGTAATGGTCTCATTTCTTTTATAGGAACTATCAAACTCTTTTCCATCTATGAGAGTGCCGCGATAGTGCACTTCCACACTATCTGTAGCGGCGGGGCTTTTTCCTGTCCCCTCTTTTAAAACCTTGTATTGCAAACCGGAAGCGGTTTCTTTAACCCCCGATTTTTTCTTATTTTCCTCTAAAAACTTTTTTCCCTGTTCCATATTCTTTTTCTCCTCTTCCGGATGTCTGTGTTTGTGGAGTGAACCTCTCCCCTTTTGTTCCAGTTCTTTTGGATCAAGCAAAGGCTTTTTCCCTTTTATGCTATGATACACACCAATCAAAAAGACGTTTTGTTCCTCTTCGTCCTTAAAAAGCCTCTTCGCATTATCACCTAATTTATAACCTAAAAGATAAGCTCTCTTTGATTCTTCCTCTTTTTCTATTTTCCCTTTAACCCATTTGTCTTTCCAGGAACAAGCCGCTGTAAGCATAAAGGAAGTAAGAATAATGATATAAATAAAAAATTTCATAACAAACAAAAGCTATACATTTTGTTTAATAAAAATGCAACAAAACTATAACTATTAAATTTTAGAGAAGAATTTACTCTTCAGACACGCCTATACCCTGGCCTCTTAGAGATTCCTTCATGATTTCTATCTTTATATCTGACTGTATTTCATCCATTTTATCCCGATGACAGGACAGTTGTTGAATCTGGTTACTTAAGACCTGAAACTCCTGAGATTGCCTGTGCCAGTAGAAGCCGGACAAAATAATCGCACCCATTAGTACTCCTGTCTGGGCAAAGGACAAAGCTATAAAAAACTTAAAACTCTGTTTACCAAGTGTCATTAAGATTATGCTAAACAGAAAAGCCTTAATTACAAAGTCTTTTTGTTTTTTACATTTAGCACTTAATTTGGAACAGATAAAATTTTATTAAAAAGATCAATTATTTTAGTCATTTATTGTAGATAAGCTTATTATCTCCTTAACTCTTTTTTTTGTCTCAAAATGAATACACCAAAAAAAATATTAAATCTTCTAATTTCAACTTCATCACTTATTCTCCCACTTTACTATTTTAAATAATAGATGAGATGGTCTATTCCTATTCAAAAGCAGGTCAAAACGAGTTCGGCTTTGACACACGAGCGGCTAGTCCGCTCTGTGGCAAAACGCATGTCTGAGCTTTTGAGCTGACTTTTGAATAGGAATAAGTACTTCCTGCTATACTATTTTTAAAATTATAAATAAAATCACCTTTACAAAAAGAAAGTATAACATTTCGCACAATTCCATCCATAGTTTATTTGTAAAATTTACTCACAAAAAAAGAATTCCAAAATAAATAACATATTCAAAAATACGGATTCCGAATCTTTATTAAAAAAATTCGAAATACGAATTTAATAAGCTGCTTTTTTATTCTTATTCCCGTATTCTTCCTTTGCAGTAAATAAGACACCTGTTCAAACACAAATAAAAGGAGCAAATATGTTAACAAAAAAACTGCATACCACAGGAAATAAACAAAGCTATGGTTTTTTACGTTGGACAGAAAACTCCCACACAGAACAAAGAGAAATCAATACTTTTATCAGTATAGGCAGAGATAAAGAAAATATTATCATTTTAGATGACAACTTTAGCTCAAGAAGACACTGTCGGATTCAAAAAAAAGAAGATGAAGGTTTCATCCTACAGGACATGAACAGCAGAAATGGAACTTTTCTCAATGGCAGTCGTGTTTTTAAAGCTCTCCTGAAAAACAACGATCGCATCCAAATTGGCACTAAAGAGTTCATCTTCTCTTTTGAAAGATTTAATGATCATTGGAACATTCACACAGAAAGTAAAAACCCGGACTGGAACCGGCAATTAAAAAGTCTGCCTGATATAGCCAGAAGTAATATGCCTGTTCTCATCACCGGCCCGTCAGGAACAGGAAAAGAAATGCTGGCAAAATTAATCCACCGTTATTCTCACCGAAGTAAAGGCCCCATGATTTCCATCAACTGCAGTTCCCTTTCGGAATCACTCATTGAAAGTGAATTCTTCGGCCATATCAAAGGCAGTTATACAGGGGCTTTAACTGATCGAAAGGGAGCTTTCATGGCGGCCAAAGGCGGCTCCCTCTTCCTGGATGAAATCGGCGACCTCCCTTCACACCTGCAACCCAAACTGCTGAGAGCGCTTGAATATCAGGAAGTAAAAGCGGTCGGTTCAGACTATATCAAAAAAACAGATGTTCGTATCATTGCCGCCACTCATCAGAATTTAAAAACAAAAATAGCTCAAAATACTTTCCGTTCCGATCTTTACTTTCGACTTCATGTTTTAAATCTATCCCCTCCTCCCCTGAGAAGTCGAATGGAGGATTTTAATGACCTGCTAAACTTTTTTTGCCAGGAATATAATATCTCTTTCTCTGAAAAAGCTTCCCGGCTCCTGAAACAACACTCCTGGCCCGGAAATATTAGAGAATTAAAAAATACAGTAGCCAGAGCCAAAGCTCTATTCCAGGACAAAGTGGTTAAGGAGGATAAAATAAAACATCTCCTTTATACACCTATTATACCCTTAAAAAAGCAAACAGAAGCCCTGGAGGAATTAAAAATGCCGGTAATAAAAAAGATAGAAAAGGATCTCATTACAAAAACAATGGCTCTCTATCAAGGGAATCAAAAAAAAGTGGCGGAAGAGTTAGGGCTCCCCCAAAGCACTCTTTCCGAACGAATAAGAAAATACGGCATTAACCCGAAAGAGTATAAAAACTCTTAACAACTATTCCACTGTAACCGACTTGGCTAAATTCCTGGGTTGATCCACATTATGCCCAAGGGCACAAGCCGTATGATAAGCCATTAACTGAAGAGGCAACACACATAAAATAGAAGATAAATATTCATTACAGGCGGGAATAGACAAAAAATACTCCGATAACGAAGAGGCTACCTTATCCCCTTCTGTACCGATAAGAATCAGCTTCCCCTTTCTTGAACGGGCCTCCTCCAGATTGCCAAGTGTTTTTTTATAGACATGAGATTGAGGGGTTAAGCCCACTATAGCCATATTTTCATCCACCAAAGCCAAAGGGCCATGCTTCATCTCTCCAGCCGGATAAGCCGCCGCATGCCTGTAAGTGAGTTCCTTCATTTTCAAAGCCCCCTCCAAAGCCAGGGGATAATAAATGTCTCTCCCAAGATAAATAAAACTTTTTAAAGCTCTTACCAAATGAGCCGCATCAACATATTCCTGTGTACGAGCTAAAATTTTTTCCATCTGATCAGGAAGAGATAATAAAGAGTTTATCAATTGTTCTTTTTCAGAACCCCCAAGCTGTCCGTTTTTCTTACCCAGGGCCAGAGCCAATAAAAAAAGAGTCACCAAAGTGGATGTAAACGCCTTGGTACTGGCCACCCCTTTTTCCACACCCGCCAGCATATACATATGAGCGGAAGCTCCACGATCCAGGGAAGAGTGCATCACATTACAAAGGCTTAAAACAGGGAGAGATAGCTCCTGAAACATTTTCATCACCGCCAGGGTGTCCGCTGTCTCACCGCTCTGGGAAATCAATAAAACCGGAACCTGATCCGCCAGGATAGGGGATCGATAACGAAATTCGCTGGCCATATCCACTTCCACAAAAACACGACTAAACCTTTCAATAACATATTTCCCATAAAGAGCTGCATAGTAGCTGCTTCCACAAGCCACTATATTAAGCCGCTTTTGCCGGATCACCTGATCCAGAATACCGGAACCTTTATTTATATTTATTTCCACATCCTGTTTTTTTATATGCTCCCCAATCACGTTCAAAACACAATCCGGCTGCTCATAAATTTCTTTCAGCATGTAATAAGGATAGCCTTCCTTATCTGTCTCTTCCGCTTTCGCGTCCAACGCAGTAATACGCTTTTCAATTTTTTCTCCACCTTCAGAATAAAAGGAAACCTCATTCTCACCCTCAACGTGAGCCACTTCCCCATCCTGTAAAAAAACCACTTTTTTTGTATAAGGTAAAAAAACCTGTACATCACTGGATAAAAATATTTCTTTCTCACCCAAACCAACCAGCAAAGACGGGCCTTTTTTGAAAGCAAACAATTCATTGGGATATTTCTCAGACATAACAGCAATAGCGTACTCCCCTTTTATTTTGGAAATAGTATCAAAGATGGCTCCCTTCAAAGAGCCTTTCTGTTTATAAGAATCCAGTAAGCAATGAGCTACGACCTCTGAGTCGGTTTCAGAGAGAAAAGGCCCCTTCAACCAGGCCTTTAGCTCTTCAGCATTTTCAATAATACCATTGTGAACCACATAAATATGTTCCGCTTTATGAGGATGGGCATTTTCCTCTGAAGGGGCGCCATGTGTAGCCCAACGACTATGCCCCAGGCCCCATGAACCGGAGCAACTCCCCTGCTTTGCTACTTTGTTTCGTAACTGCCGAACATCTCCCACTGAACGAATTCTCTTAAAGCCCTGTTCAGTGGCAATGACCAGGCCCATACTGTCATAGCCACGGTACTGAATCTTTTTCAGCCCCTTAAGCAACACCTCTTTTGAATCACGAAAACCAATATAACCAATAATCCCACACATTTTTTACTTAGGGCACATTTTAACCGTTATGCCCAGCTCCTCTATTTTATTTTCCATTTTTATAAAACACATGCACTACGCAGTCTTCGTTTGTTACCTCTCTCTCATTTAGGACGGCTCTGTGGCAAAACGCAGGACTGAGCTTTTGAGCTGACTTTTGACTTCAGAGATAAACAGATGATTACTATTTTTTTTCATCTTCTCTTGTTTTTCTTTTAAAGTAATTTTCCAGATTTTTTTGAGGGGCTCTCTCTACAGCAAGAGCCTGTGCCGGTACATCTTTTGTAATAACAGAACCGGCACCCGTGGCGGAACAGTCTCCCAACTTTACAGGGGCGACTATTTGAGTGCCACTACCCACAAACACTTTATCACCAACGCGGGTAGAATATTTTTTCCCATCCATATTTAAATTACAGGTCACCGTTCCGCATCCAATATTTACATCCTCTCCTATTTCCGAATCCCCCAGATAACTTAAATGGCTGGCCTTAGATCGGGAACCAAAACTGGTTTTCTTCATTTCCACAAAATTACCTACTTTACACTGTTTTCCTATCTTGGTACCCGGCCTTAAACGGGCATAAGGCCCTATAACAGACTGTGTTCCCACTTCCGCTGACTCCAAATAAGAACCGGATCGAACCAAGACCAGTTCATGAATCAAACTATCCATAATAAAACTGTTTGTCTCTATAGCACAAAAAGGCCCTATGCTTGTGCTTCCTTTTAAGTACACTCCCGGGTAGATCACACTACCCTGGCCAATCTGCACACCATCTTCTATATAAGTATTTAAAGGGTCCACAATAATCACTCCCTGATTCATAAGATGATTTAGTTTTCGGGTGAATATTTTTTTTGTGGCAAAGGAAAGTTCCCTTTGCGTATTCACTCCAAAAGCGGAATCTTCCGTAACAGGGCAGGTAATCACTTTTTTCCCCTGATCCACAAAAATAGAGACCATATCCGTTAAACAATATTCTCCTTTTGGATTTTGATCTTTAATCTGAGATAAACAAGAGACCAGGCCCTCAGCCTTAACAAGATAGATACCTGAGTTAATCTCATTAACTTTTCTGGACTCATGAGTTAAAGAATCCTTTTCAACAATAGCTACTATTTTTTCCTTCTGACGAATAATGCGTCCATAATCACCCGGATATTCCTTCACACAAGATCCAATACATAAATCCGCCGACTCTTCCTGAAATAATTTAACTACTTTTTCCAGATCAGCAGGAGAAATGAGAGGATGATCGCCATTGACAATTAACACATCCCCTGTCAAAGCATCCGCTTGAGCGCTCAGAACCGCTGCGGCCGTTCCCACTTTTTCATCCTGAAAAAAAACCTGTGCCTTGAAAGCCTCCGCTACCGGTTGAATCAGGCGTTTGGACTCTTCATTTATAACAACACGAATTTCATCCACTTTTGCTCTTTTTAACGACAACAAAATACGAGCCAAAATGGGTTGCCCTGCCACGGGGTGAAGGCTCTTAGGTAAAGAGGAACGCATACGGCTTCCCTTTCCCGCGGATAAAACGATAGCTGTTATAAATCTTTGAGCCATCTACGCACTTCACCTGATACAATGAAAAAGGTCAAGTTTTTTTAAACCTAAAATAATAATGTATATTTTGCTTTTGGTAACTGTGTGCCTATGAAGTCAAAAGTCAGCTCAAAAGCTCAGACATGCGTTTTGCCACAGAGCCGACGTTTCCGTCGCTCTGTGTTC
>JANQSP010000052.1 GCA_028283955.1 Bdellovibrionales bacterium | reverse complement strand
TTTTATGTATGTTATAAAGGATCAAAAACGGATGACGGGTTCTATTGAAATTATAGCCAGGTAGTACGAGTGATTGGTATTTTTGATTCAGGAATAGGTGGATTGTTTCTTCTTAGGGAATTACATAAAAAATTTCCAAACCAATCTTTTATTTATCTTGCTGATAAGGTGCATTTTCCCTATGGAGACAAAAGTTTTTCTTTTGTCCGTGATTTAGTGAGAAAAAATGTGGAGTTCCTGGCAGATCAGGGGGTAAAGCAGATTGTTGTAGCCTGTAATACCGCTTCAGCCACCCTGGAGAAAAAAAAATCTTATTCTATTCCTGTAATAGGTATTGTCGAGGCTTCTTTAAGGCAGGCAAAAAAAGACTCCTGTAATAAAAAAGTGGGCCTTTTGGCTACAGTAGAAACAGTGAAATCCCGGGCTTTTTTAAAAAAAGAAAAAGATCTAAATCTTGATTTACAAATTTATCAGCAGGCCTGTCCCCGATTGGCTCCTTTTGTGGAAAATGGTGGATGGGCAATCAGTCAGGGAAAATATACAGGTAATAACAAAGATAAAAGTGAAAAACTGTCTGTGTTCCTGGAGGAGTATTTACAACCTCTTATTGATAAAGGAGTGGATACGGTAATAATGGGGTGTACTCATTATTTATATCTTGAGTCTGCAATTAGTCAGTACATTGGAGAGAGCAAAAAAGCGGTGGGGCCTTTGGAGTTTTTGGTACAGGATTTATTGGAGGTGAAAAAGAATGAAAGTCGGGAACTCCAGGATGAAGAAGGGATAACAGTAAATGTATTTGTGAGTGGTCAGGATAAAGGATTTGAAAAACAGTTTCATCAGATTTGGGGTGGTAATAAAAATAACGTACGGATAGTTGTAGAAAGTTTAAAAATATAATAATGTCGATTTTCATAAAAAAAGGATAAGTGTAAATGAATACAATAGAGAAAAAAATAAATACGGCTTTTGATAATATAAATAACCCGGAAGCCATTAATATTGTTTCTAATGATGTTGAACGAGTGATAGAAAACCTTGGTACAGGCCGGCTTCGTGTGTGTGAGAAAAAAGAAGAGCAGTGGATAGTCCATGAGTGGATTAAAAAGGCGATTCTTATTTATTTTCGTTTAAAGAAAATGAGTCTTATAGAGGCGGGGGATATTTCCTTTTATGATAAAATACCCTTGCGTAAGTGGACGGGTGAAGAGGGAGTGCGAGTGGTCCCCCATGCTCTTGTGCGCAAAGGAGCTTATATTGCGGGAAACACTATCCTTATGCCCTCTTATGTGAATATCGGTGCTTATGTGGATGAGGGTACATTGGTGGATACCTGGGCTACTGTGGGTTCTTGTGCGCAAGTGGGAAAGAATGTGCACTTGTCCGGTGGAGTAGGGCTTGGAGGGGTATTAGAGCCTTTACAGGCTCGTCCTGTTGTTATTGAAGACCATGTGTTTGTCGGGAGTCGTTCTATTATTGTGGAAGGGGCGGTGATTCGAAAGGGAGCCGTCATAGGAGCGGGCACCTTGATTACCTCAAGCACGAGGATTATTGATGCTACAAACAGTGAAGCCCCTGTTTATAGAGGGGAGGTTCCGGAAAATGCGGTCGTCATTTCAGGTAGCACGGTTAAAAAATTTCCGGCGGGGGAATTTAATGTACCTTGTGCTCTTATTATTGGTAAGCGGTCCACCAGGACAAATATGAAAACCTCTCTTAATGACTGTCTTCGGGAATATAATATTTCCTGAATTTATAGATTTCTCCTTTTCATTTAGATAAATGACTAAACTCTTTTATAAGTAATAAAAGAATAGGAAGGGTTACCTTTACAGTCTTTTCTGTCCACTTCCTGAAAATCCTTATCGGGAATTTCAGGATAAAAAGCATCTCCTTCGTAGGTTTGATGAATACGGGTTAAGTAAATACAATGAACTAAGGGTAGAGTTTGTTTGTAGATTTCCCCTCCTCCAATGATAAAGATTTCTTTTCCGTATTGTTGATGTATTTCATTTTGGCGACAAAGGTTCATTGCTTCTTTAACAGAGGGGCAGATGACAACCGGCGAGCTTTTTTTTACTGTGGTTAGTGTTTTAATTTCTTCTTTGGATATTCGGGATGTATCATCCAACCGTATGGAACCATGTATTTTTGATTGAAAATCCTTATTTCTGGTTATGACTATATTCAAACGATAAGGTAAAGGGGTTCCAAGAGATTCAAAAGTTTTTCTTCCCATGATAAGGATTTTTCTTTGGGTTTTTTCTTTAAAAAATTGCAGGTCTTCAGGAATATTCCAAGGGAGTTTTCCCTTTAAACCAATTGTGTTGTTTTCGGCTGCAGCACAAATATGAGAATAAATAAGGTTCATAATAAGTTTAATTTTTTCCTTTTCCTGGATTCCCGCCTTCGCGGGAATGACGGTTGTTGCGGGAGTGACGGGCTTTGCGGGAGTGACATTATTGTTTTTTCCTTTTATCGGGTTAAACGGCAATTTCCGCTTTAATAGCCGGATGTGGTTGGTAATTGGTCAGTTTAAAGTTGTCATATTGGTATTCAAAAAGGCTGGGAGCGGGTTGAATCTCCATAGTTGGTAAGGGTTTTGGTTTTCTTGTTAGTTGTTCTTTAGCTTGTTTAAGGTGGTTTAAGTAAAGGTGTACATCTCCAAAAGTATGTACAAAGAAACCAGGTTTAAGGTGACACACTTGAGCCATCATCATGGTTAACAGGGAATAACTGGCAATATTAAAAGGAACACCAAGAAACAGGTCAGCACTTCTTTGATATAGTTGGCAGGATAAAAGCCCTTTTGCCACATAGAACTGAAAGAAAGCATGGCAGGGAGGGAGAGCCATTTGATCCAGTTCACCCGGGTTGAAGGCGACAACCAGGTGTCTTCTGGAATGGGGATTTTTTTTGATGTTCTCAATTACTGTGGATATTTGATCGAGAGATTCACCGTTTGGCTTTTTCCATGATCTCCATTGTGCTCCATAGATTCTTCCTAAGTTGCCATGTTCATCCGCCCATTCGTCCCATATGCGTACACTGTTATCCTTTAGGTATTGGGTATTTGTATCTCCTTTCAGGAACCAGAGTAGTTCATATATGATAGATTTGAGATGTATTTTTTTAGTTGTTAAAAGAGGAAAACCCTTTCTTAAATCAAAGTGCATTTGATAGCCAAAGAGGCTCTTGGTTCCTGTGCCAGTGCGATCTTGACGTTCAATTCCGTTTTCTACGACCTGTTTTAATAATTGGAGATAAGTGTACATGTTATTTTTATAACTTCTTTATAGACTTTTATCCAGGTTGCCGTGGTACAAATAACACAGATGAATGTAAATCCAAACTGACTATATTATGTGTATAAAAATTGCCATGTGATATATATTATACGTTTTTGGTTAACAATAGAATTGGTATTACTTTCGTTCTGTTTCAATATGAGATTGATGATATAAAGCTTGGCGCAGTGTTCTATTTGTGGAGTATAATATCTGTATGCTTTTCAGAAGTTTATCTTCTTTTTTTATATTGTGGAATAGAAAGGGAAGTATTCTTTTTCACCAAAAAGGTTTTTCCATGGTGGAGCTTCTGCTTTCCGTAGGTGCTCTTAGTGTATTCGCTATTTTAGTACAAAGTATGTTGATATTAGGACACTCTTTTACACGGAGTCAGAAGAACCTCTTCGATTTTATTCAGGTAACACAGATGATCAGACAGAAGATATGTATGAGTAATATGTCTTTTAAAACGATTAACCTGGATACTGATAAAAGTTATAAAAGAAAGGTCACTCCTATAACAATGACGGATGAAAATGGTGACCCCTATTCTGTGTATACCCGTGATTATGAAAAATTAGTTTCTACAGTAAGTGGGATTCCAATAATGGGTCTCTGGATTTTTAATGTAAGTGATGAGCCTTCGTTTAGAGATGGTGGAGTTAATAATACAATTCAAAGTTCTGATGTAGATAAAGATCTGGATGATATTGATGGTGATGGTAATGATGATGAACCTTTGTATTATAAAGTTTATCAGGATAGTCATACGATAGTTAAGATGAATTTTGATTCAGCTACGATAAATGAAGCAGGAGGTTTTTTATCTGGATATATTTTTGCTTCTCGCTGTGTGAAAAATCACCGTAATTTCGTTCATGAAAGTGGTGGTCATCAGTCTACATTCAATCCAAAAGCTTTAAAAAAATCAGCCTTATTTATTTTGAATAGATTAGGTAGTAAGCCTTATTATTTTCCAAGTACGGAGAGTAATAGATATGAAATACAGTGTTGTGGAAATCCCAGAAACCCCAGTACGTGTGTACCAGCTAATAAAGGATGGGTGCCGCGTATTTATGTTATTCACCTTCGACCAATTAACGAGATATCTCCTCTTCCCTCTTCTCTTACTTCTATTCCTTCGTCTGACTATGGTTTTTCCGGTGATGTATCGTATATACAGGAGCTTCCTGAAATGCAGGATTTAAATAATATTTGGGGTATGGGGTTTATGCTATCCATGGAGGAAAAAAGCACTTTAAGTCAGTCCGTTTTTCAGTTGGATACGATGTTTTTGAAAAACCACTGTGCCACATCAGTGACTAATATTCAAAGGTGTAGCGATATATCTCTAGGCGATGATTTGTCTACAAAGTCACTGCAGGGAATGGATGTTAGTGTGAAAAGCATGATAGACTATATTATTCCCGATGTGAGTAGCTGTGCAGGGTATTCATCCGGAGTGGATACCACTTCTTTAATTACTTTGTAGTTTTTTCTATAAGTTAGTTACATACAAGAAAATAGTTTTGCCTTTATCGGGACGTTTCTATCAATAAAATGAGTGTTCTATAAAAAGTCAAAAGACAGCTCAAAAGCTCAGACATGCGTTTTGTCACAGAGCGGACGTTTCCGTCGCACTGTGGTCAAAGCCGAACTCGTTTTGACCTGCTTTTGACTTTTATAGATTTCTTCTTTTCATGTAAAAAACCAGGAATTAAAGACACTCTGATGGCATCTATTTTCCTGTATGTACATTAGAAAATAGCGTTATTCTCGTAGTGAGTAAAAAAAAAGCCCTTTCTGAAAGAAAGGGCTTTTTTACTTTGTTTAACTTGTAATTAAAACTTAGCCGCCAGTTGTTGAACCAGTTGTTGCGCCAGTTGTTGAACCAGTTGAACTACCAGTTGTTGTAGGAGCCGGATCTGGATCTGGATCTGGAGTCGGAGCTGGAGCTGCCAACTCTGCACAGTCTGCACCTTTTTCACCGTCTGCTAACTCGTTGCCAGTAGCGCCTTCACCTGTTTTTGCAGCTATATTTTTGTTACCGGCTGCAGGACAGTCATTGTCTTTTACTGCTTGTTTTGCAGCTTCATCCGCATCTTCAGCAGCTGTGTCGCTGTTGTCACATACGCCATCCACTTTTAGAGCTGCCCACTGATCCGCTTTTACCGATACACACTTGCCTTTTTCTACACTCGCAGAAGCTTCACCCGAACTCACTGTAACAGCAGCCTCAGTTGTATTTGTAATGGTGTACACTTGTGCTGGCGTATCATCTTTGCCATCATCTTTGCCATTACCATTGTCATCACCTTTATCGTCTTTACAACCTACAAGGGCAAATGCAAAAAGAGTCAAACCCATAATTATAAATTTCTTCATTTCATATCCTCCTTAGATGTTGATTTGCCCCTTAGTTAAGCATAATTTTTTGCAAATGCAAAGTTTTTATTTTGCGCTGTGCCTGTATTCTAATTTTTTACCTCGAAAAATATAAGAGATTTTAAAAAAATATAGTAATTTTAATCATTTACTTTTAAAAAACCTGATTAAAAATAATGAAGAGGGTAAAAATTTTATAGATCGGGTTAAAAATGGCTAATATTTTAGATCGGGTCTTTAATATATGTTGATCGTTTTTACATGTAAAAGAAGGAAGTAAAAAAACCTTTTAATTCAATTATTTACATTAATTACAAAACAATTGCTTTTTTATGAACTACATTTGCTTCTCTATCTTAAAGAGTTTATTTATTTGTGTGTGAGCAGAAGATATTAAACTCATCTTTGGTCATATCAGGAAGCGATCAATGGGTGCACAGTTCTGTATCTTGTTTTAAATATAGTCATCATCATCATCGTCGAGTTGCTCGTCATCGTATAGACCGATAGAAGGATCGTCGAAAGCCTGATCTTCATCTTCATCTATTTCGCTGAAGGGATCTTCTTCAAATACAGAGGTTTCCGGGTCATCGAAATGAGGTTCATCAATATCGTCGTTGTTTTCTTCATCATCAATAAAATCGCTTTGATCTTCTTCATTATTGAAAGCGGAAAGCTCTTTATCATCCTGTGGTGTAAAATCTAGTGGTGGGTTTTCAGAATAAGTGGGAATAGGGTTTTTTGTAGTATTTTGCTCTTGATTTTCGGTTGCTGTTAAAAGAGCACTATCAGTGGTTTTTTTCTTTGCAGTTTTTTTAGCTGGCTTTTTCTTAGGCGTAGCTTTTTTCTTTTTAGTTTTTTTAGCTGGCTTTTTTTTAGGTGTGGTTTTTTTCTTTGCGGCTTTTTTAGCTGGCTTTTTTTTAGGTGCGGCTTTTTT
>JANQSP010000046.1 GCA_028283955.1 Bdellovibrionales bacterium | reverse complement strand
GAAAAGGCAGATATTGCTTTTATCTCTCAAGTAACAGGATTATCTGAAAAAGAAATAAAGAAGCTAAAAAATAATTCAAAGTAGATTAAGAAACTTTTACTTAAAAAATTTAATGGATTATTTTAAGTCTTTTGGGATGAGTCGTGCCTTGTGGAAAAGAGTAGAGTAAAAACTCTCATCTAAAAAAGGGGATGATTGTGAAGTGAAGGCCAAAGCAAGGGCCAAAGCAGTAAAATGAGAGTGTTTACGGAATTTGGAAAACAGCACTATATTGAGATAAAATAGGGAGTGAAAATTTTTCACTGTTTCAAGATGAAAGGCTGTAAAAGCATTTTTATATTTTATCTTCTTGTATTTTTTATTTGAACAATAACTTCTAAAACAAAAAATCATAATTACATTTAAAGCCTTGTGAAAATATAAGTACTGGTTTTGTTTCAAAAGAGTCGGTGACAATAGTTATTAGTGTAGAGGAATAAGACAGCTTTTGTCCGGGTGGTTTCAGGATGAAAGGCTTGTAAAAAAAGGCTGTAAAAAAAAAGGTTTTTCTCTTTTGTCACATCATAAAGCTTTGAAAAAACAAATGCTTATGTTTGACTGTATTTCAAGCCTATGGAAAAATAAAGCAAACTTTCTTCAATTCGGGAGTGTAAATAATGAAGTTAATTCTTACGACCTGTTTTATCGCTTTATTTTTTATTCAATGTTCTCCACGCCCCGAAGGGAATTATCGTACCTCTAAAGATATCGCAGACGCGGTGAAGTCCGGAGACCATATTCCTAATGTGTGTACAGGTAACGAATGTTGTTCCGAACATAAAAGCTGCGTTCGAATATGCAATCAAATGTTTTATAAATCGGAAAGTAAAATCAGGAAAAAATGTCGTGCTTTACCTCGGGATGTTGTCCAAAGGCTGGATGAGCTGATGATAGTGCTAAAAAGCCCTTTACAGGATGATTTGGAGTATTTGGATCTTAGTGAGGAGTTTCGTCTTCTCTTGGCTTTGGATTACCAGGTTTGGTCCAGGACTATTCAAGCCTATAAAGTGGATGATGCTCGGGAGTTCCTGGTTTGGGCATCCGGTAACCGGAGATTTGTAGAGGAGTTATTGAAACTGAAGTTAGAGGCCAGAAATGAACTTATGTATGAGATGATGGCTTCAGCCGGTGGGCGTGATCGACCTGGACCAGTAGAAGAGGGACTGTCTCGAAAAATTTCCTTTGATCGAAGTTTATTTCAACTTCTTGTTTCTTATGCCAATTATGACTTGCTGCAAGTCACCCACGACATGATTAGGGAAGACCTCTGTTCTATTCAATATGGAGGGGATAGTCAGACAGAACTTTGTATATTAAGGATTTATTGTAAGGAAAAAGTAAATCAGGATGATGTTTATGTTCATTCAGAAGACCTGAGAAATGAAATCGCCAGGAATGTAAAAGACGAAGAGCTTTTCAGTTATGTGGAAAAGGAAATTCTTCATGCTGGCCTGGGAGTTCGTTTTGCAGAACCGATTATGAATAACCAGGTTTGTTTTGTAGCTTGTAATGACGGCAACAGGGGTTGTGAGTAATTTTATTTATATCTGGAAAACAGAGGAAGTGGGTATATAGGTCATTAAATATCGTTGAGAGATCAGACATAAGGATGTGATGATATGGTAATTTCAATTTTAAAAAAAATGAAGATATTGCTGATTTTGTTTCCGGCTGTATTGCTGTTGCTCTACTGTCAGGATGAGGAGCAACTTATTAGGGAAAGATCCGCCCGTCGTCAAAGTGGAGAGGTGGACACTATTCGTTCCACACAATCTGATGATTATTATGGCCGCTATAGTCGGTCTGATTATGATGGTGCCGATTGTGAAGACCTGGACGATGAAAACAGAGACTATGAAAAGTGTATAAAGATATGTGAAAAAGTATATGATAAGCGGTCGCGGGAATGTGAGAGACTGCCCATAGAGCTTATATTCGATTTAGACAGGCTCTTTACGGAAATGCGGCAAATCAGGGATGGAGACGATACTTTAAGCAGAAGAGTAAGTGATTTTGATTTTGGTGTTATGATTGATATTGATGTAAGCCCGGCCCTGATTCTTATCAGGGATTGGTCTGAGAGAGAGGTGGCGGAGTTTTTGATTTGGACTGCTAAGAATTCTGCTGTGGCTTTGGCTTTAGTGCATCATGATAAAGAAAATCAGATTTTGGAGGCGGCTTTTGAAAGGATGGGAGCCAGATCTTCCGGAGGTTCGGCTCAACGTCTGGAACGCGGAATAGGGACGGACCTGCAAAGCTACGGTCAGACTTTTTGGGCTATTGCGCAAGGTGAAAGAAATGAAGGGGCTTTTATTGCTCTACACCGGTTGGTGGACTCTATTTGTACTGGTGTATCTTGTAAACTAAGACTGTATTGTATTCGTGAATCTATGGACAATAGGTTTCGGGCGCGGCGCTGCCATTACTCCAGCAGCCGGCGTTCTTTTAGACAAACACACTGTTATATTCATGGCCCTGATGTGTGGACTTTTTGGGAAAGCTTAAATAATGAGAGGGAGTTTAAAGATCCGGACTTTCCGGAAGACACAAAGATGAATGAAGAGGAATGTGATAGAGTATGTCAGAGTCAGAACTGTGAAAGGAATTGATTTTAAATTAAGGTCGATTTAAGAACAGCCGAATAAGGTACTTATATTTTTTAGAAGGGGACAAAATATATTTGCTAATTAAGGAATCTCTTATAAAAGAAAACCTACTAAGGAGGCATACAGATGAAAGTATTTTTAAACTTAAAAACAGGAATAGTATTCACTCTTTCCTGCCTTTTACTTTTAGCTGTGGTTAATTGCAGGAAGCCATTAAAGCACTTACCCGGAGATGATACACCACCCGGAGATGATGGAGGTAAAGGTATTTTGACTTGTGAGCTTCCCAGGTGCAGCGGCAGTGATGATTGCTGTGATGAAGCGGATGGGGAATGTGAAAATTGGTGTGAAAATGAGCTGGATTTAAGTGGCAAACGTTACGATGCCTGTATTGCGCTAGGGAAAGACACGGTAAAGGAATTGGTGGATCTATTTGAAAAAAAATTAAGAAGACCAAAAGAAGATGGTCTGGAGGATTTAGAAAAGGAAGAACAGGAACTCATTTGTGGAGCTGTAAAAGAGTTGGACCATGATATATTGGGAGATCGTATTGATAACTATAACCATACCCGTGCAAAGAGGTTTTTGGAATGGGCTGGAAAAGAGGCGGGAGTGACGGATATATTTAAAAATGCGGAAAAAGATGAAGGGGTTAAGATGTTTAAGCGCCTTCTCTACAGGGCTTCCGGTGGTTCCGGTGAGACAACGGATCAGGGGGTTTTGGATGGTCTTACCGAAGGTGTAAACAATGAGGAGGCCGGAGAGCATGTGCTTTATCTGGCTTTTGATCATGATAACGAAAATCTGGTTGGGTTTGTTCATAAGAAAATTGTTTCACATAAGGATGAACTCTGTGATGAGAAAAATCAGCCGGAACCTGACGAGACTGTAGGTGTTGATAAAGATGGTGACGGTAATATAGCAGGCCCAGATGATATCTACACCTCCTCGGGTTTTGAAGAAGAGGCTTGTATGTTGGGGGTTTACTGTAAAATTGCAGCCTCCGGTAATGATGCCAGTGATTTCAGGCACGATATGGCTAAATTTTTGGTTGATGGAGGAAATGTGGCTGACTTTATAGAGGAATCTTTGCAGGGAGGGGGACTGGGTCTTACGGAAGATGATGCGGAAAACTGGAAAAATGATGCCTGTGCAAACTTAAAAACGTATTGGAATGATAAAGAAGGTGGGCTTGATTTGGACTTAACACCGGAGTAATTTTTTATGGCTGATCAAAAATATCGTAAAAAAAGCGGTTTTATCAGACAGAAAGACGGGGAAACCCTTAAAAAAATCTTTGAAAGGAGTAAAAAAAGGGATACAATTTTACTTTAGTTAGATAAACAACTTTAGAAGTCCCGAGAAAAATAAATTTAAATATAAGTCATTTTTTAAAATTAATTTCTTATTTTTTAAGGAGGAAAACAAATGAAAACATTATCACACATAAAATGGGTAGTTGTTGTTCTGTTCGGTTGTCTGGCGATAACCCTTATCTCTACAAATTGCACTCCTGAGCCGGGAAGAGAGGTGAGCAGACCTGGAGACGGAGATGATGCAGATAACG
>JANQSP010000023.1 GCA_028283955.1 Bdellovibrionales bacterium | reverse complement strand
AAAAGCAGGTCAAAACGAGTTCGGCTTTGATCACAGTGCGGCTGAAAGTCCGCTCTGTGGCAAAACGCATGTTTGAGCTTTTGAGCTGTCTTTTTACCTTGAGAGAAGATATTTACTGTTCTGGATTCCGGATCAAGTCCGGAATGACGACAGGCTTTTTTCCATTTGTCGATTGAGTTGCATCCAGTCCTCGTCCGTCTGTTTCTCTGTATTTTGAAGAAAACTATGGGATATACCCTCAAACATCTTCCGCTGCTGATCAGGCAAAATAGCTTTTCTCAAAGGAGCCGGGCCAATATAGTTCATTTTAAAAAATAAAGGCCAGTCAAAACAATGCCCGGGGTCCACTTTCCCTCTGTAACCGGCAATATGCTCATGCCCTAAAATTCTTTCGGGTTTTTTCAAAGCCGTATAGTGGGTTTTTAATTGCTCCAGAACAGACTGAAGCGAATAATATTGCTCATTTGTGTATTTAAACAAATTACCATTTTTATTGACCAGTTCCACACCTATGGAAAAATCATTAAACTGTCTCCACTCTCTATCCTCTGCCTGCCAACGGCTTTCCCCGGCATGCCAGGCCTTAAAACATTTACCTTTTAAACAGGATACCAATTCATAAACAGCCCCATCACAATCCACCACCAAATGACAGGATACCCTGGAGTCAGGGTTACGAAAAATATCCAAAGTTTTCAAAAGACCGGCTGAAGTATAATGAATGACTAAAAACTCCACATTTATTTCTACAGGATCATAGTTTGATGAAAGAGGTTTTCTGTGGATGACAAGAGACATTTTTTTTATTATATCAGTTCTATGGCAGAAAGGATATAACCCATGATTGAATTTTTTTTTGAGATCGGTCTTTTCGCAAGTAAGGTTTTTATCCTTGTTGCTTTGTTGGGAGGGCTGGCAGCCCTTTTCGGATCTGCCCTTTCCGAACATAAAAAATGGAAAAAGAAAAAAAAATTAGAAGTAGAGGATATAGGAGAAAATTTACAAAGTTATCGTCTAAAAATTCAGTCTTTTACCCATTGTCCAAAAACAATTAAAAAACAAATAAAAAGCCTTAAAAAGAAAAAACAAAAAGAAAGTAGTGACGATAAAGCCCGGGTCTATATATTAGATTTTAAAGGAGACATGGAAGCGTCTCAGGTGCATCTCTTACGTGAAGAAATTTCCATCCTGCTAAAAACAGCCGATCCAAAAAAAGATGAAATTATTGTAAAGCTTAATAACCGGGGAGGAGTGGTACATAACCACGGTTTGGGAGCCAGTCAGCTTCAAAGATTAAGAGATCATGGTTTTCACCTGACTGTCTGCGTAGATGAAGTAGCGGGAAGCGGAGGTTACCTAATGGCCTGCGTGGCAAATAAAATCCTGGCAGCTCCTTTTGCTGTTATTGGTTCCATTGGAGTGTTGGCACAAGTTCCAAATTTTTATCGTTTTTTACAAAAACAAAATGTGGACTACGAAGAACATTCCGCCGGTGAACATAAAAGAACTTTGACTTTATTTGGAAAAACCACCGACGAAAAAAGGGAGAAGTTAAAAGAGCAATTGGAGGAAATCCACACTCATTTTAAAAATTATATTACAAAATACAGACCACAGGTGGATCTATCCAAAATCGCCACAGGGGAGCACTGGCTGGGCATAAGGGCAAAAGAATTAGGTTTGATAGATGACATTATAGTGAGTGATGATTATATCCTCTCCTTATTAGACAACAAAAAAGTATATCAGGTAAATCTAAAGGAAGAAGAGTTAAAAGGTCTTCATAAACTGCTGTCAAAAAAAATAGAACAGATTTCCACTTCCGGCTTATTAATGCTTATAAAAAAATATTTAAAAAAGATTTTTTAATTAGAAGTTTACTATTGTCGGCTCTTATCACAACGAAATGCCACCCTGGCTTTTGATCCAAAGGAAACTTTATCCTCTATAACTACCTGACGACCTTCTAACCGAAAATTCACTCTTCTTCCTTCCACCTGCAAAGACACACTATCCGCTATAGGAAAACAAGGCAGCGGAACAGGTGATACGTTCAGCAAGGTGTCCGCTATAGGTCCCAACTGACTACTATAATCAGTGGCACGAATAGAACCGACATGCCCTTTTCTGATATTTCCATATCTTGCCATAATGGCATCAGAAGGGTTTGAGGCACTAGCATAAACACTGCCATATATCTGCTTACTATTACAAGGGTAATTTCCTGGAGGAGTAATAATAGAATGTACTTCCACTATAGAGTACTGATTGTGATGACTTACTTTTCTGAAAAAAGTCTCTGGAAGATCATAAGTTTCCAGTTGAGGGACTTCTCCAAAACAACCCTCAGGAACCTTACCGCCAAAGCTTCTTTCATCTTCATCTGAAACAATAATCACCATAAAAAGACTATGTGGTCTGAAAAAATCAGAATGGCCGGCATTATCCAAGGCCATATTCAAGGCATAAATACCCCTTTCATCGTCATTATTTCCCACAGGTCTTTTTACCACCTGCTGAAAGTAAGCTACATTTTGATTATGTACAGAGCTATCTCCATTAGGATTGGAAAGAAATTTCTGACCATTGGGAAACAGAAGGAACCGTCCCCGGTCATTTTCCCAATCTGTTGTAATAATAGCAATACGGTAATCCGTTTTTTTAATATCATCCAAAAAGGAAGTAAATTGATTGGCTATAGACCGCAACTCTTCCGTCATTGATGCGGAATTGTCCACAACGAATAAAATATTTATTTTGCCCAATACAGTGTTAATCGCAGTGTTAGGACGAGGTCTGTAAACCCTTGTCCTATCAGGGTCAGTGCCACCGTCGTCACCACCATCATCTCCACTTCCACTACCGTCATTATTACCACCTTCGTCAATCGGATTTCCCTCTTCATCATACAAAGTGGCATCTATCCCCGGATCTATACATTCAACGCCTTCTACATCTAACTCCGCTTCACAATCAAAATCAGGTATGGAACTGAAATCCAAATCCTGACAACCAACAATATAAAAGACAAGAAAACCGGTCCCTGTAAAAACAGCCAGAGTCAGGAGTTTCATATACCATTTTCCACAATAATTTAAAAACTTCATGCCTATCTTAACGGCAAGAGCAGTTAAAAGATTAAAAAAAGTTCCTTAAAACACCCTTTGATAGATTAAAGATCTGCAGATTTGACCTTGAGCCATGTATTTCCTCTCAAAAGCTGTACAAGGAGCTTTTTCAAGATGAAGGTCCTGAACTTTTTTTATACAATGGTAATGTGTCATTTTTAATTTGCACTCCTCATAATAAACTCTGTCATTTGTTCTTATTTCCATTTCACCATTCACTTTCAGGCAAGCCAGAAGATGAGCCATAAAAGGTCGATTAAACCATCTTAAGTTACATTGCCGGGGTTTAATATAAATATTAGGGTATAAAATATAAATTTTATTCAGGCTCTTTTCCTCTACGAAGTGTGTAATCCACCAAACAGCATTAGTATGAAAAACCCATAAATTAGGAAGGCTTTGCTCCTGATATCTTTTACGCATTCGATTAAACAGAGCACGGCTTTTCTCAATCGCTATAAAACAGGAGTCAGGACAACTTTTTGCTCTTTGGACAGCAAATTCTCCGTCTCCTGCCCCAATTTCCAGCTCTTTATTCATAAAGAAATTTGTTCGCAAGGACACAGGAACCGCCAGTTTCGGTTTGGGAACCAATTGTTTTCTAAACTCTCTCATAAGTAACTATTACCAGGCTCCGTCTGTTTAAAAAAGAAAAAACCGTCTAAAAAAAGTACAAAAAATAAACGTGAAAACAAGCTCAAAGTCGGTGAACAGTTTTTGCATATAAATATATATAAAACCTTATCAAGGAGAAGACATAATGAGAACCAGTCAATTAAAAGAACACTACGAATACAGAGAGAGTGAAAAAACGGAATTCTTAAGAGAACAAACAGAATGCCCTATTTGCCATGGAGCTTTGGATATTTTCGTTGAATTTATCAGTGCCAACCAAGTTAAAGAAGAAGCCCGTTGCACTCAATGTATGGCCTTATCCAGAGTACAAGACCACTGCCTGCATTAAACCCTGATAAATCAAAGAGTCAATTTTTACACACTTGGATGTTGGTATTTTGACTATTGCATTTCATTTTGCGTTTCTTTATCCATTTATTTTTATCCCATCCAATTTACTTATTACAAAAATCAAAATCTTAAATTTCCACTTAATTAAAATTTAATTGAATGCATCAAAAATAGGCCTTTAAAACCTCTTTTTGCCTTTTTTTATAAAAGATTCTTGACAGAAAAAGTAAGATTCCGTATACAAGGCTTGTTCTTTCACTTACGAATGTCCAGTTCCCGCTAAATGAAGTTTACCAGGAAACAATCAAATAAAAAGGGTAAAAATTATAAATGATGAATTTCAGTGGAGACAATTTTATCTTTAAAGGCTTTAGTCCTTCGGATGACTTAAAAGTGTATTGTAAAGAAGTGTATAGCCGTGTTGAAGACAAAGCTCCCAGTGAATCAACAAAAACGGCGTTCATCAGTAAAACAAGCAAAGGGTATGAAGGCTCCTTTCATGTCGCATCCGCATCAGGTGTATTTAAAGCCAATTCAAAAAACAGAGAAGCCAAATCTCTTATCGATGAATTATATAAAAAAATGGCCATCCAATTTTTAGACTGGCATAAAACCCGTGGCATAAGTTTTAGAGAAGAATAAAAAATCACTCAATAACACATTCACCATGAGCCAGCGGGAAAATCCTTTTTTTAACCTTTCGTTTAATATCCTGATTCCCATTATTATCTTAAATAAAGGTCACCTTCTCCTCGGTAAAAATACAGGAGTATGGGTACTTTTACTGGCCTTGGCCTTTCCTGTTTTCTACGGAGTGTTCGATTTCATCCGCCATAAAAGAAAAAATATCATTTCTATTTTTGGTACTTTAAATGTTCTGTTTACGGGTGGTTTCGCCCTATATAAACTGGACGGAATATGGTTTGCCATTAAAGAAGCCACCTTTCCTTTATTGATCGGCATTTTTGTTTTTGTATCCGCTTATACAAAGAAGAGTTTTTTTGAATATCTAAGCCACCACACTCCCCTCTTTAAATGGGATCTGATAAAAGAAAGGATACAAGTTGTATCCTCCTTTAACCATCTTAAAATTTTATTCAGGAAAGCCACTATTATGTTTTCTATATCTTTTTTTATCAGTGCTGTTTTAAATTTTATACTGGCGCTTTATATCTTTTCCGATCAGGGTCCGGTGGACATTTCATCAGCAGAAAAGGAAATTATTTTAAATAAAAAAATTGCAGATATGACCTGGTTGGGTTTTGTTGTTATAGGGCTTCCTATGACCTTCTTTGCCATTGGTGTGTTCTGGTGGTTTTTAAAACAATTGTCAAAATTAACCCAACTCCCCATAGAACAGTTAATGATAAAATCCCATAAAGAAAATCAGATACAGTCATGAGTTTGCACAACTGTTTCATGTGCTTCAGGGATTTTTTTATCCGGAGGAGGTATTTGATATCTCATACGAATAAGCTGGATTTGACGAACATGCCTGTCTGTTTTTTTATTCCATTTATCACACAAATATATAAGGTAACTTTTACTGTGTTGTTTATGCTTACCTATAAGATTTTCCATCATTTTCCTAAAACGAAATACCGGGAAAGTCTCATCATATCTATGAGGCTTCTCCTTAGTTACAGGTCTGCCCTTTTTCCATAGGTCTATTTTCTGATCTGTACCTTCTTCAGTTGCAGAAAGAATAATCCATCCAGTGTGACTAAGAGGTTTTGGAGCAAACATGTTCCAATATTGATGTAAATGAAAAAAAGCTCCAACACCATTCCATTCCCTGGGCATGTATTTTGAATAATATTTAAAATTCGTACTTCGAACATTCCACATTAACACATATATAAAACAAACAGAGAAAAACACAGATAATAATATAGACAACCACCTGGAACCTGTTGGCTTTTTTACATTAAATGCAGGTAACAGGTGCCCCAATGTAACTCTATTCTTTGCCACCTTTCCATAAAACCAATCTCCGGCGATAGAGATAATTTTCAAGCTTAACAAAGGCTTTAAGTAAAAAAACACGGGAGAATAGGAAATAAGAGTCACTCCCGCCTGCCAACGACCTTGCCACCCTATATCGCTATTAAAGACCAACCAGGAGTTTCTCTTTTTCATTTCAGATATCGCCTGTGCATTTGACTGAGCGGCAACACACTCAACATGAGGAAGAATGAAAAAAGTCTTTATCAAGGCAGTGGATTTTTTACAAAATGAACAATCTCCATCATAGTAAACAGTTAAAGGCTTCTTTCTCCCTGGAAGAAAAACCCTTACCCATTCCCAAAAACCTGATGGCAATAAAGCCAACCAGCCAGCCATACAAATCCACGAAAAAAGACCCAAATGCAAAAAAAGAGCCAATGAAAAATGAAAGCCACACATTAACAAAATAATGAGGACTCTAAATCGCCACCAAAAACCAAATAACACAAATAAAAAAGGAATAAGACTTTCAATAAAATAATAAGTGGTATGGGATAAGATTTTCATCACATTAGGATATTGTAATAAAATATCCCCCCACACAGTTCTGAAATCATGTAACATCAATGCATAATACACCCCTTGACCATTCTTCCATATAAGGTCTGTTTTCAACAGGTAAGTAAAATAATACACCAATAAAAGCTGAAAAATAAAAGCAAAGGAGTTAACTGAAAAAGCCGTTGTTGCTTTTTGTTCTCCCTGCACTGTGCTGTCTATTGAAAAATGCCGATTCAAGGGAAGGTACAAAGCCCAAAACAACATAAGACATAACAATGTATCACCTGAGTTAATTATTAAAAAATTCCGGGAATGAAAAGAAACAAGCAGTATCCATGATCCAAAGACAGCCCATCTCGTTTTATGACCTATAAGCAACATAAAAAAACATAATATAGCTAAAACAAATAAAGCAAACTGATATGTACAACTGGAAGATATAAAATTTAAGGAACTGGTGCTGGCCCAAAAAGAACCACTACCAAATAAATTTTTTAATGGTAATAGCCCCTTATCAGTGTAAAAAAGGGTAAAATAAGGCAGTCGGGTACATAGAAAATCAACTATTAAAATAAGAGCAACAGACACTCTAAATAAAGCAAGAGAGCGGGTATCCAGAGAAAAGTTTTTTTTTATTGCATTGGATATTATTTTTATCTTGCCATGTTTCACTTTATTCCTCTTACAAAGGAATTAAAAATACTTTGAGCTAAAGGCTCATAATCAGGTAAACAAATACTAAATACCTCACCACCTGTCATTACACTTAAAGCCGCAATCTTTTCTGAAAAGGCCCCTTCCGGAAACAAAAATTGTTGACTAAAATTTTTTTTCAGGCAATCTTCATCACCTTCCATAATAATAACTCCATATACCTCAAGTCTTTTCCGTTCTCCATGAATCTTTCTAAACTGTTCAATCACTTCCTCCGGTTGAGTGGCCGCTTCCGGATCGCTTGCCCGTTCCTTGGAATTACTAATCACAATCACCGCCAAATCCGCCGCCTTTCTGAAAAAACCCGTGTTTTTACCTAAAGCGGCCTTCAAAGATTTTAAAGGCTGTTCCTGATAACTTTGACAATAAGGAGGTAAATCACATTGATCCACGTCTTCCAATCCATCCTGTCCATACACCTGGTACTCACCCGTTCTATGTTTTGAAATACTGTCTAAAAAAATACGATTATAATCAATAATACCAGGATTCAGATAACGCAAATCCAGTTCATCCCCATCTCTTTCCAGTTTCATCGCTCTCCCTGCCAGCGCTCCCAGATTAAACAGGAAAAACCCGGTTTCACCATGGTCCGCATTGGTAACAGCCAACTGCCAATCCAGACTGGAAAAGTATTGTAAAAATACTGAAAATTTTTGTTTGAAGTTAATCAAATGTCTGTACATGGATTGAGATGTATCTATAACAAACAAAAAGTCCACAGGCCTTGGGATAAATTTCTTAACCGGAGTACTGACTTCCAAGTCCGGCTGAAATTCCGGGACAGCCGGATACGGATTTGTTCCTTCAGTCACCACAGGTAAGGCAGTGGGCCCCATTATTTCCCCTTGTGAGTCCAGTTGAGTTTTATTTTTTTCCACCACTTCATGGGAAGCTGCAGGTGTTTCCGAAACTTGCAAAGAAGGCACAGACTCCAATTGCGATGATTGTATATGTTGCTCCGGTTGTTTATCTCCTGCTACATCACCTGCAGGGGTATCTACTCCCTTTCCAGACGATAATGGTACAGTCTGAATATTAGAAGAAGCCAATTGAGTAAACTCTACTTTACCGTTTACAACAACCATCTCCTCCTGAGGGGGCTGTTGATACACGAATCCTCCGTCTCTTCTCCTTGTTCTTCTATTCTGTTCAAGAAAATCTATAGAGTGTGAATCAAACACAAAGGGCTGGTCATCAGCACCATCGTCTGGACTAAAAAAATAAACAGGTTCACTACAGGAAATGAGAAAAACAGATAAAACAATTATACTTGTAAAAAGTTTCACGACCATTGCCTTCCGTAGTGAAGAATAACAAATGTAAAAAAAATGAGTATCAGATTACTAACGAGACTAATTAATTAAGACCACTGTCTATATAGTAAAAATAAAATACGAGACTATTGTCCGGCGCTCGCTATAATGAATTCGCGATTATAGAAGACAGATGAGAATAATCAGGTGAGCAAATACTCATGGCTTTCCCACCTGTAGCCTGGACCAATTTATAAATGTTTATGCTATAGGAAGAATCAGAAAAATAATTAGTGGACTGATCCTGATGAAAACAATCCTGATCTCCCGGAATAATAGATATACTATATATTCTTATTATTTTTTCTGCCCCATACTGCTCTTTAAATTTACCAACAAAAGAGTCTATTACATCATCCTGAATATATGTATCATCTCCATTTGTAAAAATAATAACCACAAAAGCATGTGAATCCCTGCTAACTAAACCTGTATTTACTGACAAGGAATTTACAAGCGATCGAATAGGGGATCTAATACTACCCTGACAATAAGGAGGCAGATCACACGGATTAATATACTTTTTAGGAGGTAAGTGGGGTATATCCCCATCTTCATATCTTTTTAAGGTGTCTATAAAAATCTCATCGCGGTATTGCGAAGAGGAATGTAAAAAAGTATAGGACAGAATATTTCCATTCAATTCCAATTTCATCGCTCTTCCGGAAAATAAATCCCGATTATAATAAGAGAACGCACTGGAATCATAATCTGCATTTGTAAAAGCCATTTTCCATGTAACTGGAGAAAGGTTAGTTACAAAGCCTTTAAAAGTCTCATCCACTTCTTGCAAATACTTAACCATAGGATAGGAAGTATCCACTATAAATAAAAAATCCACTTTTTTCTTTTTATTTAAATCTTCCATACGAATTTCAGGATTATCTGTAAATTTCAAATCCGGAGAAGAGGAAGAAGAAAGAGGATACCCTATCCTCAAATCATCCCCAAGTGGAAAAAAACCACAACCACTTAAGAAAATAATAGAAAGTAAAAAAAGTACAGTATTATACTTTACCATCCCATAATTTTATAAAAACCTATTGTTGCTAATCTCGTGAATTAAAATCGGAAACGATCTTTCTTGCCAGAGGTGTATAACTGTTAGCACATAGGCTACTGCTCGTTCCATTTGTTACCTTGGCCATTCTGGCAATTTCCACTCCAAAAACACCTTCACCACCCCAGAATCCACTGGAATATTTCTTCATACACTCTTCGTCTTCACCGGGAATCATAATAATCGGGTAAGCTATGAACCTCTTACCTTCATCTCCCCATTCAGCATGAAAAGCTTTAACCACATCCTGAGCCTTTACTCTCTTTTCCGGTTCTGTATGTTCACCTTCATCACTATCGGAAAAGATAACAGCCGCCACGTCCGCACCGGGACGAAAAAATGATCGGTTCCTCACAAAAGCACCTTGTAAGGCTTTCAACGGTTGTTCATTCCAACCCTGGCATCCTGGCGGTAAATCACACGAATCCAATTCCTGATCACCACCGGAATTATCATCATAATATTCGTAAACATCATGTAACCTCAATGTATCTATAAAAACTGTCCTGTAGTCTTCCATATTTTTTGTCAGGTATTTCTCCCCTAATAACCGCCTACCATCCCTTTCAAGAGAAAAGGCTCTTCCTTCGGAAGATGCCCAATTAGCCAGAAAGAAACCATGATCTCCATGATCCGCATGGGTAAACATGATTTTCCAATCCAGGGAAGCATCTATGGTCGGAAGAAAACCGGCGAAAGTTCTTTTTACTCTCCTTAAGAAATGATCCATGGAATTTGAGGAGTCCACTATAAAAATAAAATCAACTTTGGCTGGGGCCTGATTAGCTGGGGCAGGTGCCGCCGGTGCTGGTTGTTCCGGTTCCGGTGCCACTTCCACAAGGTCGCTCTTTATGTCCTGTCGTCTCGACTTCTTACTCACTGTTTTGACTTCAACTTTATCCTCCAGATCAGCAACCCATTCCGGTTTCTCCGGTTCTGGTTCCGGGGTAACAGGTGGAGGGGTAACCATATCATTTACAGTTCTTGGCTCTACTTTGGGTCTCGCTTTTCCTTTCCCTTTAACTCTGACCTTTCCCGCTTCCGCTTCTTTTCCTTTTTCAACTTCAGAAGCCAGCTCTGTAGCCCATGCCGGACCATCCTCACTACTTGTAAGGCTAACGGGAGTACCACATCCAACAAGCAGTACTGTAAATGACACTATAACCAAAATCTTCATAACTATTACCTCCAACCTTTTTATCGGCCAACAAGGTAAAGACTGAAGCAAAAACAAGATAAATGTACAGTATTAAAAATAAAAACAGACTCTAGTTTTAAGCTAATAATCTAGTAAGTAAGAAAATTTTTCACAGTTACCCGACCCAAGGTTTAGGACTAAAGTTTTCTCACTATGCGACAAAAAAACGGGCTTTTAACAGAAAAAAATCAAAAAGAATTCTTTTAAGGCTGTTGAAGAATTTCCTGTAATCGAGGACTAAATTTTAACTTTGCTGATGATCGTGCAGAACGCATCCAAGACAAAAAAAACATTCGACCCGCCATCATATTCGCAAAAAAATCACCGGAAAAAGCAGTAGCTGTTTTTTCCTCTTCAGAGTTAAAACCATCCACCTTCAGTATAAAAGATTTATCCTGGACATTTATAATTTTATTCACTAACCCTGTATGAGGAAGCTGATTCAAAATAGTATCAAAAAGTATTTTCTGAGATTCAAACTTAGGTAAGGAAACACGGTTTAAACTAAAAGAGTCTATTTTTTCCCACTTCCATTTTTTATCTTTAATTGTTTTATTTAATAATTTGAGATCTCCATCCTGCACTACTGTTGTGATATTATTTAACTCTCCCGCTTCCAAATCTCGGGATGAAAACTGAACATAACTTACCTCCACTTTAAAAGAGTCCAGTTTCTGTTTTCTATCTCTTTCTACATTTGAAACATGCACAACCAGATTAAACATATTTTGAAAACGAGCTGTTTGTATTTCTTTCTTAATAAGTCCTTCAAAGTAAGTGGCTGAAAATCTCCGAACATCAAGAAAGGTACGATATTTAGAATGCATGAAACGACCTTCTTCCTGAAAAGCGGGAATCTCCACAATTTTATCCTGTACCTCCTTTTCAGCAACAATGAACCCTGATTTTTCCGCCTCCTGAACTATCAACTCTGTACTCAACAAGGTCTCAACAGCCTGCCTTCTCAACTGCTCCTGACGCTGAGCTTCCAATCCCATTCCTGTTGGTCCCTGTGCCTGTTGTTCCAGCATTTGGAGATAACTTTGATATTCCGCCCATGAAATCACTTTGTTATTCACTACTAATGCTCCACCCCCCAACCCGGAAAACTGGCTGAGAGGCACACCAATGAAGACAAACACCAGACAAATCAAACCAAAAATAATATAAGAAACAATATTTTTTGCCCGACCGGGCTTCCTGATTTTTTCAAACATAATTACTATTGTTTTATAATCTTATACATAATAATCAAGAGAATAAGGGGTGCCATTTGCATTTTTTTAACTTTGATATAAAAAAAGCGATTTTAATCGTTTTTCTTTTAATTTTACCTGTTTTTCTCATGACTCTGGATCGGTCAAAAACAGAAGGTAATCTAATCTTCAGATCTTTTTTTTTCATAAACAGTAAAATACAATCTGTTTACCATTCATTCACCTCTTCTATACATCAAACGGCCGATACTTATTTAAACCTCATCCACACTAAGAAACAAAATCGAAATTTAATAGTGGAAAACAAACAACTCAAATCCTCCCTGGCCCTTATGAAAGAAACACAAAAGGAAAATGAAAGACTAAAAACCATTCTCAACTTTAAAGAAACAAATAAAATAAAATTTACTGTCGCACAAGTTGTCGGCCGTGACCCTATTTCCGAGTATCAATTGATCACTGTAAACCGCGGACGTAATCACGGCATTAAAAAAAATATGATCGTGATTAACGAAAAAGGTGTGATAGGTTATGTGTTTCGCCTTCTTGATGATTTTTCACAAGTGATTTTGTTGACAGACCCACACGCTGTCATTCCTGCTGTTATTCAACGATCACGCACACACGGAATAGTGGAAGGCTCAAACAAAAATGTATGTAAGTTAAAATACCTAAAAAGAAGAGATGATGTAAAAATAGGGGATATTATTGTGACCTCCAAATTAAACCGCTTATCCGTGGAGGGTTTTCCTATTGGAACTGTCACAGATATAAAAAAACAACAGTATGGCCTGACACAGGAAATAACCATCACACCTTTTATTAACCCTTCCCAGTTGGAAGAGGTATTTATTGTGGATAAAACATCATCCCGGTAGAAAGAGTTTTAATGCTTATAAAACAAAAAATGATTTTTCTTAATTACCTTATAATGATATCTTTCTTTTTCATCATTACCATGTTCCAAAACAGCTTTTGGCCCTCACTTTTTGGGGCCCACCTGCCCATTTATTTATGGATACCTTATTTGATTTACTGGTCTCTTTACCGTAAACCCGGAGAAGCAGCCTTTATAGTTTATTTCATTACTATCAGTACGGCGGCCACTTCTTCCTTAATGGTAGGGTACCTCCTGGTCTGTAATTCACTGATTTTTCTAAACCTGCTGTTATTCAAAAGAGTATATTACACAAGCTGGGTCTTTTTTATTACGGCTTGTGCTGTGACCTTGTTCTTTTTCCCTATTCTATTATGGATTATACCTCAAATCATTGGAGGAAAAACTTACTTTCATAGTTTTATACCCTGGTTGACAGGAGGACTGGTGACATGGATCCTCTCTTTCCCTTTACTGGTCGTTTTTCAATGGATTGACAATTTGACTATTGTTAAATCAACAGAACGCAGACAACCGGCGGAGGTTTTATGAGAGAAACTCTTTCCCGTATGGAAGAGGAGCTTCAGGAAATCATACAAAGGTGGAAATGGGTCAGCTGGATTCTGGTTGCTGCCGGACTCATTTTAGGGAGTCGATTGTGGTATCTACAAATTATACATGGAGAAAATCTCAGAAAATATTCTGAAATAAATCGCTTAAAAGAAACAAAAATCCAGGCCCCCAGA
Source organism: Bdellovibrionales bacterium (assembly GCA_028283955.1). Classification (GTDB taxonomy): domain Bacteria; phylum Bdellovibrionota; class Bdellovibrionia; order Bdellovibrionales; family UBA1609; genus JANQSP01. The sequence goes on along the minus strand of JANQSP010000023.1, from coordinate 6,112 downwards.
GGGCTTATTTTTGATCGTAACAATAACATCTTAGTGGATAATCTACTGGGCTTAGAGCTTACCATCACCCCCCAGTACATAAATGATTTGAAAAAAACGGCAAAAAAAATATCATCTATTATTCAAATAGCTCCCCAACATATTATAGAAAAGGTGCAATTAGGAGAAAAAAAACACGGACCTTTCCGTCCCGTTGTTATTAAAAAACACCTCTCCTTAAATGAAGTGGCCCGTTTAAAGCTTTTACAATGGGATTACACCGGTGTGGATATTCAAGAGGCCATTATCAGACACTACCCTTTAAAGGAAAATGGAGCACACTTATTTGGCTATTTAAGCGAAATCGCAAAGGATCAAATTTCTGAATTTAACAGAAAATACGGCAACCGCTTTCACTTTCAACCCGGAGACCTTATTGGACAAAGTGGTTTGGAGTCTGTATGGGAATATGAACTAAGAGGGGAAGATGGCTTTTCCTTCGTGGAAGTGGACGTGCACAATCGTAAATCCATATCCAATATTGCCGGCCTTTGGAGTTTTAAACCAAAAGAGCCCATCCCGGGAAGAAACCTGACTCTCACTATTGATAAAAACCTACAGGAAAAAACTTATTCCAGTTTTTTCAGGAATGACAAAATGGGCTCCCGTTACGGTTCCGCCATAGTAATGAAAAAAAATGGAGAAATTCTGGCCTGGGTTTCTTATCCCTCCTACGACCCCAATATCTTCTCTATAGGACTATCCACATCTTCATGGATGAAGTTGGCCCATAATCCCACCAAACCACTGAGAAACAGACCCATACAAGATCACTATCCTCCCGGCTCCATCTTTAAACCCATTGTTGCTCTTGCCGCTTTACAGGAGGAAGTGATTACAACTGACACTTTGATTGAATCACCAAAAGAATTGGTTTTTGGTCGAAGAACCTATCATGATTATAGAAAAACAGGTCATGGGTCTATTAACCTCACTACAGCCATTGAAAGATCTGCCAATGTATTTTTCTATAAGCTGGGAATAAATCTGAGTATTGATACAATAGCAAAGTATGCCAGGTTTTTTAACCTTGGGGAAAAAACAAACATAAAAATGGAAGGAGAGGTAACCGGGTTTATTCCGGATTCAAAATGGAAAATAAAACACCTTGGGGAAGCCTGGCAACCAGGTGAAAACCTGGTACATGCCATTGGCCAGGGGTTTATCCTGGTTACCCCTTTGCAAATGGCCGTGGTTTACAACACCATTGCCACTTCAGGAGAAATTGTACAGCCTTTTATAGTAAAAAAAATCACAGATATTAATAATCAGGAGATAAAAACCTTCCAACCTAAAGTTGTAAAAAATATTAAGAAGCAAGTATCAGCTCAGCATTTTGAAACAATTCGAAAAGCTTTAAAGCAGGTTGTCCATGGAAGGGAAGGAACAGCCAAATGGTGGAAAGTAAAAGGAATAGAGATAGCCGGTAAAACCGGAACAGCTCAGGTCATCTCTTTGTCCAAAGAGAATATCCATGAAAAGTGTAAGAAAAGACCCCTGGAGCAAAGGCATCATGGTTGGTTTGTGGCTATGGCTCCCGCTGATAATCCTGAAATTACAGTTTCTGTTCTCACAGAGCATTCCTGTTCAGGGGCCAGTGGATCAGCACCTATTGTTCGTGACATTATTCATTCTTATTTTGAAAACAAAAAAAGTATCCAACACACTTCCGCTTCGAATAAGGACCGATAAAAAATGAAAATACACAATAAAACAAGATTGAGCACTGTAAAAAAACTTAATTGGAGTCTGATTATTACTACCGTAACTCTTATTATAATTGGACTGATTAACTTATACAGTATCTCTCATCGTACTCACTCCACCACCACACACCTGTTTTACCTGCAAATGATTTGGGTGGCCCTGGGTATAACTGTATTTTTTTGTATTTCATTTATTAATTATCATTTTTTTACAAGAGCCGCTTACTTTCTTTACGGTTTAAACTTAACTTTTTTAATAATGGTATATTTTTTTGGCAGTGTTTTTGGAGGTTCAAAGAGATGGTTGGACCTGGGTTTATTTAACTATCAACCTTCTGAAACACTGAAAATAATCCTCATTTTTATTTTAGCCAGGGTTTTATCGGCTAAACGCAGTTGGCAGTCTATGAGCATCAAAGAACTCATACGCCCTCTTTTGTTTATTTGTATTCCCGTTTTCTTTATTATGTATCAACCGGACCTGGGGACCGCCTTAATTATACTGATTATCACCAGTTCCATTGTTATCTTCGCAAAGGTAAATAAAAACATCTTACTTTATTCCTTACTGTTGATCCTGTGTATCTCTCCGGTGGCCTGGAATTTTGGTTTAAAAGAATATCAGAAGAACAGAATCCTGACTTTTATTTCTCCCGGGCGTGATCCAAGGGGAACCGGTTACAATACAATTCAGTCAAAAATTGCCATAGGCAGCGGACAATTTCTCGGAAAGGGATTTCAAAAAGGCACACAATCACAATTGGAATTTTTACCTGAACGCCATACAGACTTTATCTTCAGCGTCTTAAGTGAAGAACATGGTTTTATAGGGAGTATCATCACTATTCTCCTCTTCTTATTTTTAATTATCATCGGGTTTCATACGGCATTTCAGTCAAAAGACAAAGTAGGTGTATTCCTTTGTGTAGGCATGTCTTTTTACATATTCTGGCATATGTTTATCAACATAGGAATGACAATGGGTTTACTACCTGTAGTGGGGATTCCTTTACCTTTGCTTTCTTATGGAGGATCCGGCCTTTTAAGCACAATGGTGGCATTAGGGGTTATTTCTTCCGTTTCTTATCGACGCTATTTATTTTAACGTTACTCTCACCAACGCATATAAACTAAGCGTTCTTCTTAAAAATCCCCCCCATAAATGACTTTTTACCTTTTTTGCTGGCAACGCTTAATGCGTACTTTTCCAAACGGGCTACAGTAAATTGAGGGTCTAACCTAAGTGACTTGGTAAAAAGATCAAAAGCCGTTCTCCTTTTTCCTGTTGCTTTCATAAACAAACCTTTAGAAAAGAAAAATAAAGCACTTTGTCTGTACTCTAAGCCCACACTATCAAAAAGGTTTGTTAATCGACTTACATCTTCCTCACCTAGTGTAAAATCCTTGGTTTTTATTATAGACCAAACATAATATAATACAGCATCACCTGGAGCTGTCTTATGCTTGAGGGTAAAGTCGAGTTGCTCCATAGCTTTACTATAGTGACCGGCTTCCACATTACGTTTCCCTTTGATATAAGCTTCCTTGACTTCAAAGCTTTCAAAACGAGATTTATCTTCCAGTACTTTAATATACTTCTGCTTTTTATCAGGATCAATCAAGGTTTGATATATATCTCTTACCAAAATAAAACATTGATCACAGATCTCCGCCATGTCCGACGGCATATTACTATCCCTTCGATCAGGGTGAAAAATCTTTACCACATTCCTATACGCATCTTCAATTTTATTCACAGGAGCGTTTAAAGGTAAATTTAACAATTCAAAATAATTTTTTCTTTTCGAATCCTTAAGGAAGTCCTCATACTTCTTCTTCATAAAAGAGTAATCCACTTTATGAAAGTCTTGATTGCTTCTATACTCAAGACAGTTTTCTTTCACAAGAAGACGGCAGTACGTTTCCCGAATAATTTCTTCCTCTTTTTTGTCTGACTCTTTCATCATATTACCAACTACCAGGTTTCCCCGCATGGAATCATCCGCTAAAAACTCCAACCCGGGATAACGGGCAAATCTCTTTCCGGCAGAAAGTTTTTTTAAAGGTTTAATATTCATTCCCTCACAACTGCTAAAAAACTCTTTTAACCATTCCACATTCACTTTGGAGTGTATCCAGTTATGGACTAAAGAGAGAAGATCTTTCATTTGTAATTTGGCATATTGATTGAAATTCGTAGAAGCAATAAAATCAACAGAACTGATAACTATAGTAGGGTGCTCCATAATTTCGAATAACTTAATAGCCAACCGCTCTTTTAAGAGCCTGTCCATTTTATGAGGACTAATATAACAACCATTGATTAATCGATCAGTTAAGCTAATTTCACTTTTTTCATTAAGCAGTTGATTCAGGTCTTCTTTTGAAATCAAGTTATTTTTAATCAGCAATGACTTAATATAAGATTGCGCACTTATAGATTTGAAACTGATGATGTCCCCTTCTTTGAACAAAGCTTCATCCGGTTTTTCCTGACTGTAATAGGAGATGTTTAAAACCCCATTAAAACGGATAGAACAAAGATAAAAACAAATGAACATAAGTTCATGCCCCTTAATAATATATTCTTTGCTTTCCAAAACATTTTTCTCTTCCTTTACCTCCAAATAAAAAAACTTAAGATTCTTGGGGAGGCTATCCGCTGAAACAAACAAAGTGTTCAACTTCTTCTCAACAGTTTTCATATTCAAAGGTTTTTTGAAGAAGGCATCCACGTGATTAACCATATCTTTTGAAATGATTTTTTGGTGGAGTACACCTGACATAAGCCAGACTTTACAACCGGAATGCAGCAACCCTTTGGAAATCATCTGCTTTAAAAAGTTAATTCCATTTATTTTTGGGAGTACTACATCCACTAACAAAAGGTCATATTGTTCCAGAGAAATAAGATTTTCAGCTTCCTGAGCGGAATGGCTGATTTTCACAGTCATTCCCTTCTTGCCAAACGTACTTTTCAAAGTATCAGCAAGATTTTTATCATCCTCAATAATTAAAACTTTTTTATCCATAATGATTTACTCTGTCGCGCTCATTGTATTGCCAACTCAGTACAAGTCTTAACCGGTTATAAATAATTCAGTTTGACGAGTGTCCTGTTACCTTTCTCTAAAACCTGTTTTTATCTTGATTTTTCGGCTTATTTCAGCCTAATATTGAAATAATTATTGATTATGAAGACAAAGTTTAACTTTTTTACGATTTACTGTATTCAACGTATACCTTTCACCAAAAGAGGCCAGCCAGCCCTTTTTAGTCTTTTTTTGCTCTTTTCCCTTCCTATTCAAGCCAGGGAGGATAGCCTCACCTTGCCCCTTTCCCGCGGAGAAAACATATTTCACATAGAGCTTAATACAGGATATTACTACACAGAAGAAAACTACGTTAAAAACTTTCAATCCCAATCCCTACGCCAAACCCTCAAACTGACCCAAAGCAACGATGCACCCTTTTTTCAATATATGAGTACGGAGCTGAGCATGGGCTATTCTCTCACCGATTGGTTTGAAATAGAGGCTTTTTGTAGCGGATTTTGGTACGCCCAAAGTGGAAACGGGAAAACACTTCGTTTCTCGGGCCCTCAGGTAAAAAGAGCGGGAGGGGGCTTTCGCAGCCAGCAAAGCATAACACAAGGTTTTGGATTTATACCGGAATTCAGCTTTTCCTTTCCTTTTTTCTCCATTAATGAAAGAACCCAAAAACCTATTACAGATGACGGCAGTATGCATTTCACTCCGGCTGTCTGGCTATACGGAGTCATCGGTGAGATACTCTACCCCTTTGCCTATGGAGGTTTTAAGTTCCGTACCAACTCTCTGTCTTCTCTTCTTCAATGGAAAGCGGGCCTTTTGTTAAAGTCAGACATTGCTGAGATAGGTGTTTATTCTTACGGTTTTTGGTCGGCTATCCGGGATAAATCCTCTTCCCTACTGGGTGACCGTTTTAATTTACTCAAGCGAACTAATGCAGGAAGTCTGAAGTTTTATTCCACAAATCCAGGTCTCATTGGATTCGCAGGTTGGTTAGGCTGGCACTTCCCTCATGTGACTTTACGTCTTTCAGGGGACATCGATATTAACGGGGCTTATCACTCAAAAGGTTACGCTTTTTTAGCCTCACTCATTATAGAATTAGGCTCAAAAAAAGAGAGAGTGGACGAGATTTTTCATGACCAGCAAGATAATTTCGAAGCTCAAATCACTGAAGATGAGCAATCTGTCAACGACATGTTTGAAAATTCGGCAGAAGATTCACGAATCCGGGAAGAAGCGGAAAAAGCTCTTGAAGAAGTAGAACAGGTGGAAGAAGAGAAAATGGAACACTCCGTATCCGAGGAAGAATCCACT
>JANQSP010000019.1 GCA_028283955.1 Bdellovibrionales bacterium | reverse complement strand
TTTGATCCTGAAAGGACGATAGTGGATTCTTTTCGGTATCTCAGCATTGAAGTGGCTATTAAAGCACTAAAAGCGGGGCTGGAAGGTCGTAGTGGCAATAAACTTGATCTTATAAAACTACAAGCCTATGCACAAAAACGAAAAGTTAATATTACCCCTTATGTACTAACAGCAACAACATGAATGAACAGGCATTAAAAGCAAGAATCAAATACCTTGCTCGCTCTGAAGGGCGAGTGTTCAATCAAGTCTGTATTTTGGATAGGTGTCCAAAATACTCACCCTTATCCTCTGTGAGAGGGGATAATTTTTACACACTCTTTTTTAAAAATAGTTTTTTTGTCTTAAAAGTTTGTATTTTCCAAGGTTGAAGATGTAAATATTGATCGATATGCTTCATCTTTATCTTTTTACAGTATTATTCCGGCTCACACTTAAGGTAAATTATTTTGACAGGTTTTTAAGATGAGTCGGATAAGGTTTGTCGTTGTTTTTTTTGTGTGCCTTTTTCCATTTTTAGTTCAAGCGGACAGGCCGGAAGGGGGAATAACAACTAATGTTCTGTTTGATCCGGGTGTGTTATCCGGTGAACAAGAGAAAATAGAACAGGTGGTGAAGACCTGGACATCTGTTTTATTAAGTAACAGGGCTTGGCTTAAATTTTATCCTTCTGGATTAAAAAAAGAATCTGATTTTAACCGATTCTTTCAGTTATTGAAAACAGCTGATAAAGAAAGGACCGACTCTGTATTAATAGAAATAGCGGATGTTTATCTTTCTTCTGCAAACAAAATATATAGACGTATATTTGAGAATAATCCTTTTTACCAAAGAAGTGGTTTATCTTCTGTGCATGAATTCAGTATGTTTTTTGATTATTCCGTGGAAGAGCAGCGAATGGCCGTGATGATGAGAGAATATTATATTGCCCTTGTATTTTTAAGTTTAGCTGGTTTTTCCTCTTCTTATGGTAAGGAAAGATATATTGCTGCTATTGAACGGGTTCAGACTGTGTATGATTCTTTTGTTGTATTCTCCAAGCAATTTGCATTTATAACCCGCGGAGCGTATAGGAGCCGGTTTCTGAACTCTCCACCTGAACGGTCTGTCGGTATGGGAGAATTATTTACCGGTGCTATAGAGTTTAACGGGCTTTTTAATAGGATACGTGATTATTATCGTCAGTTTATTGTGCCTTCTTTTATGGGGCTATCGTGGGTAAAACACGATGTACAGAATTCAGGTCATCCGGAAGTGTTATTTAGATATGGCCTCATTTTGCATAAAACTTATGGAGAAAAAGGTACCGGCCTGACTTATATTTCCGCTTCAGTGGAGCAGGGGCATCTGCCTGCTATAAAATACTTAGGTGAATATTATCTTCGACAGGAAGGAAGGATGTCTTATCACGCTGGTGAGCAATTAATGATGGACTTTTTAGGAAGTAGTGCACATTTAATGGAAAAATTAAGAGTTATTCATGAATTGTACCGTGTAAATAGAGAGAGAGGAAGTAATGTAATGGATTCCTTTCAGCGCGGTGTTTCTTCAATACGAAGATCTTGTTTTGCCGCTTTTGGCGGGAATCGGTAAATAGGGGCGGCGGTATATATAGTATAAAAAAAGAGATCTTAATTATCTATTGTTTTTAAAATGGAAATGGTTTTGATATAAAACCAGTATGACAAAGAAATTTAACGGACGTATTGAAAATAAAATTCCACAGAATAAAAACCAAAAAAAAAGGTTTCAGCTACGATCAACTTATTCACCGGCGGGGGATCAGCCGGAAGCCATACGAACAATATGCGAAGGTTTAAAAGAGGGGGAGCAACACCATACTTTATTGGGAGTGACCGGCTCAGGTAAAACCTTCACCATGGCTAATATTATTCAGGAGATGCAAAAGCCGGCTTTGATACTAGCTCCTAATAAAACGCTGGCGGCTCAATTGTTTTCCGAATTTCGGGAGTTATTTCCCCACAATGCTGTGGAATATTTTGTCAGTTATTACGACTATTATCAGCCGGAAGCTTATATTCCCGCTACGGATACCTATATAGAGAAGGATTCCAGTATTAACGATCAAATTGATCGGATGAGACATTCCGCCACCATGGCTTTGTTGGAAAGAAAAGATGTTATTATTGTCAGTAGTGTGTCCTGTATTTACGGCTTGGGTAGTCCCGACTCCTATCGTGACTTGATGGTGCATCTTTACTTAAATCAAAATATAGAAAGAGATGAGCTTTTAAAAGCTTTGGTGGAAATTCAATATGAAAGAAAAGATTTTGACTTTCATCGAGGGACCTTTCGGGTGCGAGGGGACAGGGTGGAGATTTTTCCGGCTTATGAAGAGGATACGGCTTTTCGGATTGAGTTTTTTGGTGACTATATTGATTTTATTGGAAAGATTGATCCCATTCGGGGTCAGGTTCTGGAGAAATTGAATTATGTTTCTGTTTATCCGGGCAGCCACTATGTCAGTACAGAGGAGGCAAATAAAGCCGCTATCAAATCTATTAAGGAAGAGCTAAAGCACCACCTTCATTTACTGACTAATAAAAAAATGAAAATGGAACATGACAGATTAAAGCGAAGGACTCTTTATGACCTGGAGATGATAGAGGAGATGGGCACCTGTCCCGGTGTTGAAAACTATTCCCGTCATTTCACCGGGCGTAAGGCGGGCGAGCCTCCCCCCACTTTGCTGGAATATTTTCCCAAAGATTACCTTTTGTTTATTGATGAAAGCCATATTAGTGTCCCCCAGGTGGGGGGCATGTACCGTGGGGATCGAAGTCGAAAGGAAACTTTGGTGCAACATGGTTTTCGTCTTCCTTCCGCTTTGGATAATCGTCCTTTGAATTTTCAGGAATTTGAAAAATCGATAAATCAGGTGGTGTATGTATCCGCGACCCCGGGAGAGTATGAAATACAAAAAAGCGGGGGAGAGGTGGTAGAGCAGATTATTCGCCCCACCGGTTTGTTGGACCCGGAGATTTTTATTCGCCCTACTACGGCTCAGGTGGATAATTTACTGGAGGAAATTAAGAAGAGGGAAAAAAAGAAAGAGAGAGTTTTAGTGGTGACCTTGACCAAAAAAATGGCGGAAAATCTCACAGCCCACTATCAGTCAGAAGGTGTTAAAGTAAAATATCTCCATAGTGATATAAAAACCATTGAGAGAATGGAGTTGATAAGGGATTTGCGTATGGGTGTTTTTCAGGTGCTTATAGGGATTAACCTTTTAAGAGAAGGTTTGGATTTGCCGGAAGTGAGTTTGGTGGCGGTGATGGATGCGGATAAAGAGGGTTTTTTAAGATCTCACAGGTCTTTGATTCAGATTATTGGTCGGGCGGCACGACATATTCAGGGGAAAGTCATTTTATATGCAGACAGGGAAACGGATTCCATTAAATCCGCCGTAGAGGAAACCGGAAGAAGAAGAAAGCTTCAAAATGCTTTTAATCAGAAACATAAAATAAAAGTGCGTAGTGTAAAGAAACCGGCTCCCAAGGGTTTAATGGAAATTTATGGTTTTAAAGACGATTTTCAAGAAGAGTTTTTAAAGAAAAATCAGAAAAAGTTAAAAGGGAAACCTTTAGAGGATCTGGAGCTGTTGAGAAAAGAGATATCTGTCTTAAGGGAAAAAATGAAGGAAGCCGCCAATGAACTGGACTTTGAAAGAGCGGCTCAATTAAGAGATAAAATAAAAAGACTGCAAGTTACAGAAATGACTTTTATGACTCTTTGAATTGAGAAGAAGAGTTTGTATCTTTGGCTTAACACTAATAAGTCGATGGGAAGACCTATTTTCTATCTGTAAAAAATTATACTCTGTGTTTTTTAGAACTGGCAGTTGTGTTGGTAAAGTTTGTGTTATACATTTAATTATCTGTTTAGTTTAGTAAAACAAGGAGAGGTTATGCCAATAAAGTTTGTGACTCTGGTATTTTTGTTTAGTCTTTGTTTTTCCTGTAATGACTCTGATTCCAATGGGCAGGGCGATCCACAAAATCAAGGAGGTACAGGCTCAGCAGGGGAAACTCCAGGTCAGGAAGAAAACCAAAATGAAGATCTTTATACCATCACGATTAGAGGGGATTGGCCAGCGGCAGATAATATTATTCAGGATCTTTATTTTGCCAATATAGGGTCTGGAGTGGAGGTTAAGAAGCACTTTACACGGAATGAACTTGCTCAAGCCCATTGGTGTGTCGCTCTCCGTAAATCCGATTTTTCAAACTTATCTATAAGATTGCAACTTGATGTTCAGGAGACGGATAACACATTAGAGTGTGACAATAGTTATGCCTCACTTTCAAAATGCAGTGAATCTCCAGGAAACCTTTTTCTGGATTTACCAACAAAAGCCCCTAACGGTGTGTGGGTATTGCATAATTCATTTATAAAACCGGCTGACACGAGAAACCCTAAAGTAGATAGATGTTATAAATTATACTGAACTGTCATTCCTGCCTACTAAAAGATGAGAGGTCACTCCTTCGCTTCGAATCCTGCTTTGTTGAAAAAATGGGGTGGCAGGATTCGAACCTGCGAATGACGGTACCAAAAACCGTTGGCTTACCACTTGCCGACACCCCATCGGGATTTAAGGAATATCTGTGATTTTGAAAGGAAAATCAAGTCTAATCTTCTTCTGAAAGATTCATGGAACTGATATTTTCCCCTTCTGATTTGAATTGCTGCAGGGTTTTTTCGTATTGTTTAAACACGGCGTTTTGAATAAGGGACCTGGTTTCTTTGTCCAAAGGATGAGCAATATCCCGAAAAACATTTTTATTTTTATGTCTTTTGCTGGGCATGGCTACAAATAATTTATCATCTGTACGTATCACTTTTAAATCATGCACCACAAAACAATTGTCTAGAGTAATGCTGGCATAAGCTTTAAGGCGTTCCTCATTCGGTACGATAGTGATTTTGACCGATGTAATTTTCATTTTTGTCTTCCTTGATGGATGTCTCATTATGAGACATTGTGTGCATTGTTATTATTATATGTATCGAAAGAAAGTTATAAAAAATTTAATTTAAAAAGAAATTTGTTTAACGGGCGGTGAGTTGAAATATCATAGTTATATATTGTCGGGAATAGGGTCGATATCGAAGTACATTTAAAGTATTTGTTCTGTTTTTGGATAAACGTCTTTGCACGTCCCGTGCAGACTGAACCTGCCATCCATTAACCTTTAAAATAATGTCTTTTTTTCTAAAGCCGGCGAAGGCGGCAGGGGAGCCCGGTTTTATTTCTGTTACTATTGGGTGGTTTCGATTTAAAGGGGGCAGTCCCATTGATTGCATTATTTTTTTTGTTCCCGTAACCATCACCAGACCCAGGTCAAAAGGGGCTTTTTTCTTCTCACCTGGGGAGGGAGATTTTTGTGTGCTTTCAGCTGACAGCTCTTTTCTTTCCGCGACAGTAATATCCAATGTAACTTTTTTTCCTTGCCTGATAAGTTCTATGGGGACCGTTTTATTTACGGGAGTGGAGGCCACGGCTTTAAAGAGGTCTCTGTAGCTTTTGATTTTTTTGTTATTAAAAAGAGTAATAACATCCTCTTTTTTTATTCCTGCTTTTTCAGCGGGGGTGTTTTCCATCACTTCCAGGATGAGCGCTCCTTTTTGTTTCCTTCCATCTTTTTTGTTATAAGCCTGGGCCATTTGGACGCCGATAAAACCTCTTCTGACCCGACCATGACTTTCCAAATCTTTCAATACCACTTTGACATTATCAATGGGAATGGCAAAGCTGATACCCTGTGTGCGCATGGCTGTGTTGATACCGATAACCTCTCCGCCCGTGTTCACAAGAGGCCCTCCTGAATTACCGGGGTTGATGATGGCGTCTGTTTGCAAAAAGGGAAATAAATTGAGTTCATCAATTTCACGATTCACGGCGGAGATAACCCCTTTTGTCATGGTATGTCCGTGTCCGTAAGGGTTTCCAAAGGCAGCCACCCATTCTCCCACTTCCAGTTTGTGACTGTCACCAAGGTGGGCTGTAGGTAAGCGTTTGTTTGTTTTAATTTTAATTAGAGCAATATCCGTATAAACATCTTTACCTATTACTTTGGCAGTATACATTTTTTGACTGTCTTGTAGTTGCACCTGAATAGTATCCGCTTTATTGACTACGTGGGTGTTGGTAAGGATGAGTCCGTTGGATTTTATAATAAAGCCGGTGCCTAAAGAGTGAAGAGGTTGAGGTTGGGGAGTGCGCCCGGGGGAAAAGAAAAAATTAAAGGGGTCATTAAAATGAGGGAAAGGGGCTTCTTTGTTTAGTTGGGTGGTAGAGATATTGACCACTGTCGGATTGATGATTTTGGCCAGCTTAATAAATAGGTCTGCTGGAAGAGGTTCTCCGGACTGGAGTTTTTTTATGAACGGACTGGCACCAAGGTTTTTTTGATTTAAAAAAAATCCAAGGCTAAATGAGAAAATAGTCAGTATAGTTAAGGTGAAGAAAACAGACAGTGTTGTTTTTTTTAAGAAAGAAAACATGATTGGCCCTTTATTTATTCTTTTGCCTGTTGGGAAAAAGTAATTTGTAAGTCCTGTATGCAGTTATCTATCAATTGTTTTTCCTCTTCCGTTAAGTTTCCTTTTGTTTTTTCTCTAAGGAGGATCAGAAGTTCAATATTAAATTCAGCCAGTGCTTTATTTTCCTTCTCTTTCATCTCCGGTATGAGTCCCATTGCGGCCAGTGCCGTGTGGGTAATGGAGTGAACAAGAGTGGCAAAAACAGGTGGGTCTATTTTAGCCGTGCTATTTGCATTATCTTTTTCCTGACTCATTCTTTCTCCTTGAAGTATGGGTTTTAAAGACTCCTTTTTGTTTTTTCTTGTCTGTAGTAATCTTATTTGGAACTCGGAGTTTTAAACCCTTTGGATTTTTTATAGATAAAAAATAGAAACTTATGAGGCAAATAGTCAAGATTTTTCTTTTAGAATGGGTGGAATTATGTTTTTATTTATGAAAATTTTATATTAGAATAAGTTGTTTCCTAAATAGGAAAGCGGAGTTTTTGCTTATCTGTAATCTATAACAGTAATAATTCTTATGTGGAAAGAGAGGAAAAAACTGTGTCTGTATACAACCCTGAAGAAGTGCAAATCGGAAAACTGAAAAAAGCCATGGAGGAGGTGCAGAAGGTTATTGTCGGCCAACAGGAAATGTTGGAGAGTATTTTCATTGGATTATTGACCGGTGGACATATTCTGATTGAAGGGGTCCCCGGCTTGGCCAAGACTTTGGCTATCTCCTCTGTAGCCCAGGTTACCTCCCTGGATTTTAAAAGGGTGCAGTTCACACCGGATCTTCTGCCTACGGATATTATCGGGACCATGATATTCAATTCCATGAGTCAGGCTTTTTCAATTAAGAAGGGGCCTGTGTTTACCAATATTTTATTGGCTGATGAGATCAATAGGGCGCCGGCAAAAGTACAGAGTGCCCTTTTGGAAGCTATGGCGGAGAAACAGGTTACTATCGGAGACAATAGTTTTACCCTGGAAGATCCTTTCTTGGTTTTAGCCACTCAGAATCCTATTGAGCAGGAGGGAACTTATAATTTACCGGAAGCTCAATTGGATCGTTTTTTATTTAAAGTGAAAGTGGATTATTCCACTCGTAGTCAGGAAATGGAGATTCTTAATCGGATGTCTTCCTTCAATATTCCTGCTGTTCAACCTGTGCTGTCCGCTGTGGATGTTTTGGCTTTTCGACAAAAGGTGGATGAGGTATATCTGGATGATAAATTAAAAAATTATATTATCGACCTGGTTATGGCGACTCGTGAGCCAAAGGATTATGGCCTGATGGATATGGAGCCTTTTATCTCTTTTGGAGCTTCTCCCAGGGCCACGGTTAATTTTCCCAAAGCGGCCAAGGCGCATGCTTTTATTAAGGAGAGAAATTATGTTTCCGCTGATGATGTAAAAGCGGTGGCTTATCCTATATTGAGACATCGTCTTCTCTTGTCTTATGAAGCGCAAGCGGAAGACCTCAATGCAGATCAGATTATTGATCAGATTATCAGAAGGGTTAGAGTGTCTTGAGTGCTCCATCTTCTGTTCTAAAAAAAGTAAGATTTCTGGAATTAAAACTGCGTCAGCGGGTGAGGGATCTGTTTGCGGGGGGTTACCGTTCCGCTTTTAAGGGGCAGGGTATGGCTTTTTCTGACTATCGAAAATATGTCCCCGGAGATGATATACGTGCCATCAATTGGCCTATGACAGCTAAGGTGGGAGAGCCTTATATAAAAATTTTTGAAGAGGAAAGAGGGGCCACTTTTATGATAGTAATGGATGTGAGTGGTTCTTTTGATTTGGGAACAAAGAACTTTAAGGGAGAGGTGGCCTGTGAGTTAGCTTCCCTCATTGCCCTCAGTGCTCAAAGAAATCAGGACTCTGTGGGGCTGTTGCTTTTTTCTGACCGTGTTGAGCACTATGTACCTCCTTCCCGTGGTTTTAATCATAGCTTAAGGGTTGTACGGGACCTTTATTCTTTTAGCAGGAAATCAACTCAAACTGACCTTCTTCCCGCTTTGGACTTTTTAAATAGTGTATTGAAAAAAAGGTGTCATATTTTTTTATTCAGTGATTTTTTCACCTCTTCTCAGTTTACAAAGCAGCTTAAAATTACAGGTCAGCGTCATGATGTGGTGGCGGGTATAGTGTCTGATCCTTTTGAAACGGAATTCCCTCCTTTGGGGTTGATGGAATTGGAAGATGCGGAGACGGGAAAGAGATTGGTAGTGGATACAGCGTCCTCACTTTTTATAAAAGAATATAAAGAAAAAATGGAGATGAGGAGAGAAGATGTGAAGACGGATTTACGACGTTCCGGTGTGGATCATTTTTTTATTCATACAGATAAAGATGCTTTTAAACAGCTTTTGGTTTTTATCAAAAAAAGGCGGGAAAGGTGAACGCAGACGAAACAGGTACTTGTCGATTTGAAAATATGAAAGAAACAGTAACAGTGGGTGATATTTTTGAGCTGCACTGTGAGTGGCCTTTAACTGTTATTTTGTCTTCCCCTGTTCGTATTGAGTGGAATCAGAAAGAAAAAACAACAGAGGTTCAGAGTCAACAAAAGCCTTATTCTCTTTTTTTATTGGATACAGTGAGTCTTCTTCCCGGGAGGGGGAAGTTCAGGGTAACCGGTTATCAGCCGGGAAGTTATAACACCGGATTTAATCTGGTCAGTGATAAAGGGGTGGTAAAAGTTCAACCTGTTTCATGGCAGGTGGGATCTGTTATTCCGGAGGAAAAACAAGAATCAATAAAAGCTTATCCTCCTTATGGTCCATGGAGGGAGCCTTTGCCTTTGTGGTATGTGTCTTTGGGTGTGTTAACTGTATTGGGAGTCATTGCATTTCTTTCCGTGAAAACATACTTTTTTATAAATAGAAAGAAAAAGATAGAGAAAATAAGAGAGAGATTGAAAAACAAAAAGCCTTTTCGGGAGTTCATCAGTCAACTCAATTTATTGGTTAGGGAGGTGGGTAATAAAGAAGCAAAGGGGATTATTGTAAAGGTGGATAAAAGTTTCCGTCTTCTTTTGGAAAATGAGTTTTTTATTTCCGCTTTGGAGGAAAACCCGAAAAAAATAATCAGACAATTAAAAAAGTATTATCCGTGGTTTGGTAATGCCCAGGATATTTTTGATTTTTTTACAGAGGTGGATAAACTTTCTTCTGAAAAAGTAAAACCGGAAGACAGTGAACAAATATTAAATATGGCGAGGGAAGTGGCTATTGCCTGCCTGGAGAGGAAAGAGAGGAAGTAGGATAATGCATTGGGGGTTTCCTGAAGGTTTTTTATTGTTCATACCTTATGGTCTTTTGCTTTTGTATTATTTTTTAAGAGGCCATAGACAAAAGAGCTCCTTTCGCATGAGTCTTCCCGATGATTTTAATTTAAAGAGGAGTCTTGGCTCCCGTTTGGTTGAGTTGCCGGCTGTATTGCAATTTGTAGTCCTTTTTATTGTAATTCTGGCTGTGGCCCGTCCTCAAAAAATAGATACTCAGATTAATCGTAGTGCTGAAGGAATAGATATTATGATTGTATTGGATACTTCTGATTCTATGCTGATAGAAGACATGGTCCCGGGCAATCGTATTGATGCGGCCAAGAGGGTTATTAAAAATTTTATTAATGGGCTGGTTTATGATCGTGTTGGTTTGGTGGTTTTCTCTGGAGAGTCTTATACAAAGGTGCCTTTGACATTGGATTACGGAGTGCTTTTGAGTGGTGTGGATGAAGTGCAGGTCAGTTATAAGGACCCTTATATTAAGAAAGGAACAGCTATCGGAGTGGCACTGGCAAATGCGGTGGCTCGATTAAGGGATTCTCAAGCAAAAAGTAAAGTAATGGTTTTTTTAACTGATGGAGAGGACAATGTAGGGGTCATCACCCCTGAAACAGCTCTGGATATTGTGAAAGACCACGAAGTGAAAGTTTATACTATTGGAGTGGGAGGCCCTGCCGGTCCTGCTCGCATTCCAAGAAAGATAAAGGACTTTACCGGTAGGGAGAGAATAACCTATTACAGGCTTGAAACAAAGATAAATGAGAAGTTGCTTAAAAAAATGGCGGATGAAACAGGGGGAAAATATTTTAGAGCCAGTAATTCAACGGCTCTGCAAACCATTTTCTCGGAAATCAGTCGGTTGGAAAAAAGTAAAATAGAGCTTACAGAGTGGAGGCAGTATAAGGAATTGTTTCCGGGTTTTTTAGAGAAGGCGGCCTTATTGTATTTGTTATCTGTTTTGCTCTCTTTTGCTTTTTTCTGGAGAGTAATTTAAGAGCGGATTGTTTAAAGTAATGAGTTTTTTTGTAATGAGGGTTTAAAAAAAAGAAGAGGTTATTGTGTTTGCTCAGCAGGAATATTTATATTTATTGTTTTTTATACCACTGTTTTTCCTTTTTTTTCTTTTACGGTTAAGGGCCGGTGATCGCCTGCTCCGTTCTTATATTCAAGACCCCTGTTTAAAGGTGGTGGCTGATGTTTCTTTTAGAAAAAGACGGATATTAAGATACTCTTTTTTATTAATGGTTTTTCTGTTTTTGGTGCTGGCTTTGGCCCGCCCTCAGTCTCAGAAAGAAAAACAGGAAGTGGAGATAAAAGGGGCGGAAGTGATGATCCTGGTGGATGTTTCAAAAAGTATGTTGGTGGAGGATATGAATGGATTTAGTCGTTTAAATGTAATGAAAAAGGAATTGGACAGGCTGGTAAAAATGCTTTCAAGTCAGCGAGTGGGTCTTATTTCTTTTGCCGGCTCAGCTGTCCTTATGTCTCCTTTGACTTTGGATCACTCTCTTTTAAGATTGCTTTTGAAATCTCTTTCACCCGGAGAGGTTGTTTTGCCCGGGACTGATTTTGGTGGGGCTTTTCGATCAGCAGCACAGGCATTGAGAAGAGGAAGTGCTCTGGCCCCGGCATCCTCTTCCAGGGTGATTGTTATAGCTTCTGATGGGGAGGATAATGAAGAGGCTACATTGGAAATGGTAAAGGAGCTGGCGACCCTGAAGTTGCGTGTTTTTACTTTAGGTTTTGGAACTGGTCAGGGAGGGATGATACCTGAATATGACAGGCAGGGTAATAAAATAGCTTATAAAAAAGACCAAAGTGGCAATCCTGTTATCTCCCGTTTTGATGAGAAAAACTTAAAGGAAATTTCCCGTATAACCGGTGGAGCTTTTTATACTGTGTCTCCCGGAGGAAATACGATAGAAAAAGTGTATTCGGCTATCCGGAAGGTGGGAACGGGCACCAGCTCCTATCAGTCTCAAACTGTTTACAAAGAATGGTATCAGTACTATTTGTTGGTGGCTTTGTTTTTTGGATTTCTCTATTTCCTGATTGGAGAGAGAAGAAAGAATTACTTGCAGGAATGGCACAGTTATATCAGGAGAGGGTCATGAAGCCGCGGGTGTTAGTGTTCTTTTATGTTGATTGGTTTATTGTCTTTGTCATCATTGTTTCAATTATACTTTTGATTGTTTTTCCTTTTCAAAATGATAACAATCGGGCTGCCCTTTATATGGCTCAGAAAAAATATGAACAGGCGGAGCAAAAATGGAGAGAGGCTTTGGGTAAGAATTCTCTTTTTCCTTTTTACCGGATGAATCTGGCTTTAAATTATATGTTATGGGAACAGCCGGAGAAGGCTATTCAGGAGTATGGTGTAACAAAAAATCTTGTTGAAAAAATAAGCTATCCGAATGAAGAGGAGATTTTATTTTATAATTTTTTTAACTCGGCTGTGGCGGCCACTCAACAAGGGGATAGGGCCAAGGCTTTGGACTTTTATCAACAGGCTCTGGTATCTAGGGCGGAATCTTTGGAAGTAAAAACCAATATTGAGCTTTTAATGAGAGAGAGTCAATCCTCTTCCGGAAAAAGTGAAAAAGAGGAAAAATCGCAGGATGG
>JANQSP010000083.1 GCA_028283955.1 Bdellovibrionales bacterium | reverse complement strand
TGTTTTAGGGTGTCTATTATTCTGTTTTTTTCTTCTGTTTGTTCTTTTAGTTTTTGTTCAAAGTCACCCCTGATTTTCTGAACCTCTTTTTGATTTTGTAAATTTATATTTTGCTCTTCCTTTTTAAAGGATTGAACAAGATCTTCCCTGCTTTCTTTGTATTGAGTGGTTATTTTTTGTATTATTTTATTTTTTTTATCAAGAATATTGCTGATTCTCTTGTGCCACTTTTGTTTGATGGCTTCATACTTAAGGAGGATTTTATCCGACCGAGCCTGTATTTGTTTTATTGTTTTTTCATTTCTTTTTATGATTTTGGTTTGATAGTCCTCTTGTTTTTTAAATTTCTTGTCGTATTCTGATTTTAAAGCGGTTAATTCTTTTTGGTATTGCGTTTTAAGATCGGAAATCTGTGTTTTCAGGTCTTCGATAAGCTTGTTTTTTTTAAGAGCTACAGCCTGGTTTTGTTTCTCATATTCCGCAATTAATGTGTTTTCTTTGTTTTTGTATTGACTGGTTAGCAATTGAACCTGTTTTATGTGTTGTGTTGTGTACTGTCCACTTTGTGTTTTTAATTCCTGTTCCTGTTTGTTTGTTATTTTCTGAATTTCTTTTTGATGTTGTGTTTTTAAATCTGCAATTGTGTTGTTTTTTTCTGAAATGATTTTCTGGCTCTCTTTTTTTTGATTTTCTATTAACTGAATTTCTTTATTGTATTTATTAGCCAGTTTTTTAATTTCCGTTGAGTATTCTTTTGAGAGGCTTTCTTTCTCTTTATGATATTCTTTTTCTCTTGATTTGATCTTATGCTCTTTTGTGTTAACAGCCTTATTATATTCATCAGTAAGGTTTTTTATTTTTTTAGTGTGGCTTTTTGCAATGGCCTCTTTTTCTTTTATTATTTGATCAATATCTTTTTTGTTTTGTACAGCTTGTTTTTTGGATTGAGATAAAAGGGTTTCATATTGATGTATTAAACCTTGTTGTTTTGAGTTCCATCTCTCTTCTATATTTTTTTCACTTTGTTTTAAGGAAACTCTTAATTTTTCCATAAGGTGATGATTAAGCTTGAGGGCGTGTGTTTTTTCTTCTTCCGTTGTTTTTAGTCTGGATTCCAGGGTGTTAAGATTTTCTTTTAGTGTTGTGAGTTGTTGTGAGTTGTTTTGCAGGTTTTGGGTAAAAGAGGAGTGGTTTTGCATCAGACTTTGATGTTTTTCCTTTAAAATCAAAAATTGATCCTGGAGAAAAACATTTTTATCGGTCAGTTGTTGGTTCAGACTTTGCAGGGAATTTACTTTTGACTCTATAAAAGAATTTTTTCTGAGAGTGACAGACAGGCGATTCATCAGATCTTCATTTTCCTGAAGAGCTGTTTTTAGTTCTGTTTTTTTTGCAGGAACTGTCGCCTCATGAGCAGATTTTTTTTGAGGTTTTTCAGAAGGTAAGGGGATATTATCCACTTCCTCCCAATCTGTATCTTTGGACAGCTCCCCTGGGTGGTAAGAATCCATTCTTGTCCCTAGGTTTTAGTAATTGCAATTATTGAAATTTTTTCAACGCTTTAAATATTTGTCAAAACAAAAGACCGGAGCTTTATACCTCGCACAATCTTGTGTCGTCATTTGGTAGGTGTAAAGTGAATAATAATTGATTTTCCCTTGTCTTGATAAAATAAAAAGCTCTTTAAAATTTTCTGTTATGTGCCATATCTCATATCACTTATGAGAATGACGGATTGATATGAGGAGGGGATATGCTGTCTTTTTACAAGAATGAAAGGTAAAAATGACAGCCTTTGTAGGGGCTAATGTGCAATAACATGAAAAATTTACAAACAGACAATAGACTTGATTTTTATATTTCATACTAAAAATAACAATTTTTTTATCTAAAATGGAAGGTTGGGTGGATGAAAAAGTGATCTCTAAATTAACTGTCTTTTTACTGTTTTCTTTTTGGTCTTATTTTGCCATAGCAAAATATCAGGTGTGCGCTATTACCATTAATTCCTCAGATGAAATTGAAGTATTCAAAGAACAGTTGGGAACCGAAGATTTTGATTTTGTTGAACTGGTTCCCTTATCTGTGGAGGACTCACGGCCCAATAATATTCACTGGTTTACCAATGCCTGTAATCAGGGATATAGCTGCGATATTTTGGTTATTTCAGGGCATTTTGGAGGACTGTTTTTTGGTGAAAAACATAATTACATTCTGCCCGTTGATACGATGGAGAGGCATTCCTGTTCCAATTCCTGCTCCGGTGTGTTGGCCAATGTAAAGGAGGTGTTTTTATTCGGTTGTTATACATTGGCAAATAAGAGCAGTCGCCAACGGACACCCGAACAACATGTGAACGTACTTGTAAATGAGTACCACTATGCCCGTGATATGGCGGAAACAGTGGTTGCCTCTATTTATCTTCCTTTTAGCTCCTCTTTTGAAAATCAAATGCGACTGATTTTTCCTGATCAAAGCAGTATTTACGGGTTTACTGAACTGAGTCCTTTGGGAAAAGACATGCGTTGGCCTTTAAGAAATTATTTTGAAGAGGTGAAAAAGCACTATGGAAGTTATAAATCCTTTCTGGACCAAAAAAGACCACAGGCGAAAAATCCTTTGATTTATTCCACTATTAGAGGGGCCGTTTCAGAAGTAAAAGGTGTCGGGCCGAATAGTAATCAGTTTCCTCATTTCCAAAAGATGTGTCATTTATATGAGCAGGGTGTGGATCAGGTCAGTGGTATGAAAATGGTCAATGAGTTGATGGCTTCCGGGGACGCTCCCCAGGCTTATCAGGCTATTAAATATTTTATGTCTGAGAAAGGGCCTTTCACAGGTGAGAGCTTGAGTCTTTTTAATAAAATAAAAAGCAATGCCAGTTTTAAAAATGAATTTCATGTTTTGTATGATCAGATTGGTCATCGCCTGCCTTATGTGAGGATTCAATTCCTGAATTTTTTAAATTACTTTGAATGGGTATCAGGCTCGTTTTATGAAAGAGAGTTAAAATCCAATACTCTCAAGATGGTGAGTCAACCTACTTCCGAGGGTTATGATTTTGCAGCCGCTCTTGTGTATGATGAAAAAATCCCCGTGCAAACCATGGGTTTGAGTACTGATGATTTCTCTCCTGACTTTTATCAGAATATATGGAGTGCCTTGATTTTGGAAACTTTAAATGTAAGGGACTATTTGGTACACCGCAGGCTGATGAATACCTGTCTGGCTAAGATAAGAGAAGATCCGGTTGTTTGTTATCAGGTGTTAAAAAGCCTGGGCCATCTCAAAGTAAATGATTCGCTTGTTGTTAACAAAATGGTGGAGTTTTTGGATATTCCGCATTCCGGACTCATTTATTATTCTATTTACGGATTGGCTTATTCCGGTGTACAGGCGGACTTTGTGCATGTAGGTATAGCTCAACACTTTAATCACTCTGACAAGTGGATTCGGCTTCAGTCCATTCGCGCCGTGGGTTTACTGAGATCGGAAAACCCGCAGGTGAATAAGGCTCTGGTGGAAGTCGTACAATCCAGTGAGGATGAGGAGATTATTTACGAGGGTCTGCATTCTCTCCATTACATGACCCCTTCTGTTGATGCCGTCCGGCAGGTTATTTTTGATAGAAAACTTTATGAACATCCCAATGAAAAGATCAAGGCCCTGGCCCGTTCTTTTTAGGAGAGATGTGTTTTAATATATTATTAGAGTGTGTCCTCACCTAAACTCATCAAGTGAAGTATATCTTATTCATCTCTTACAATATTTTCCACCTCTTTATCGAGCCATTTAACATTACTAAGGTAATTCAGAAGATCGTCGGACCATGTTTCGTTTTCAACCTCTCTGTCAGTTCCTGTATAGTAGGAGAACACCCCCGGAGAATCTCCTGTCAGATGAAACATTTTAGGGGTATCAAATCCTTTTTTTAGGTTTTTTGCAAACTCGATATTTTTTCTTAGTAAATATTCATATTTTGCCCTCGTGTCTCTGCATTCTCTCTTTTCCGCTAATTGGTTTTTATTTGCTGTGGCATAGCAGCTTAAGTTGTGTATGAATTGTTTATAGGCTTTTCTGCCTCTTAAGCTGATGGCAAAGGGCTTGTTTCGATGACTGCTGGGGTCCATTGTAATTCCGTTAATAGGATACTTTGGATAAATATAGTGATATGTTTCTGTGATGGTTTTCCTTGGTGTTTTTCCTTTTGTACATAGAAGTATCCCCAGTTTTGTATATATTGTTTTTAAGGCGTGATTGTCCGTTTTCCATATATGTTCGTATATCTCTGTTTCTGATTCAA
Source organism: Bdellovibrionales bacterium (assembly GCA_028283955.1). Taxonomy (GTDB): domain Bacteria; phylum Bdellovibrionota; class Bdellovibrionia; order Bdellovibrionales; family UBA1609; genus JANQSP01. Next base: position 654 of record JANQSP010000083.1, on the reverse strand, counting down.
AAGCACTGAAGCGTGGTCGGATGATCAGGCAATCATGATAATCTTCCAAATGCATGGTGATAGGAGTGGTTTCCGATAGAAGTTCTACACCTTCAGTGACACGAAGACTGAAAAGCCTTCTTTTTCCGGTTCCTTCATAGGTTCGATAACTATAATTAACGCCTCCGAGAAGCCCTGAAAAACCCAGGATGGTACCGGCAGCGGTTCCTGCTACTGCCAGTTTGGCTGTAGATAGAGAGCCTAACATCGGAAGGATACCAGCTGCTACTATACCACCACCAGCTGTTATTGCTGCTACACCAAGAGCGAGCAATGGTATTGCCAACAAGCTTATATTGGAGTCTAATTTAAGCTCTGTCTGTTGATTTCCTCCCTGGTCCCTTTGTGTATTCATGAGGAAATCTTCACTGATTGTCAGAGTGGTTTGTACCCCCTGTCCTTCATATTGTGTACGAGCCAATTTTCCAACGATTGTTTTCTTTTCAAATCCAAAGAAGTGAGAGGGGTTCATTATACATTTTCTAACGGGGTGGTGGTCTGTGCTCCTTCTGCGGATGGATGTAGTAGTAGTAGATCCTGTTCTACTTATATTTATTGCTTCAATAGCTTCTGTCAGATAATGCTCCAGTTGAAAACGGTTATCTGTTTCTTTAT
>JANQSP010000077.1 GCA_028283955.1 Bdellovibrionales bacterium | reverse complement strand
GTACTAACGGCAACAACATGAATGAACAGGCACTAAAAGCAAGAATCAAATACATTGCTCGCTCTGAAGGGCGAGTGTACAATCAAGTCTGTATTTTGGATAGGTGTCCAAAATACTCACCCTTATCCCCTCTCACAGAGGATAAGGGTGAGTATTTTGGACACCTATCCAAAATACAGACTTGATTGAACACTCGCCCTTCAGAGCGAGCAATGTATTTGATTCTTGCTTTTAGTGCCTGTTCATTCATGTTGTTGCCGTTAGTACATAAGGGGTAATGTTGACTTTTCGTTTTTGTGCATAGGTTTGCAGTTTTATAAGATCGAGTTTCTTTCCACTACACCCTTCCAGCCCCGCTTTCAGTGCTTTAATAGCCACTTCAATGCTGAGATACCGAAAAGAATCAACTATTGTCCTTTCAGGATCAAAAATGGGTATCTTTTCACTTCCTATTTTTATTTCTGTTCTTCCTAGTTCAATATCACGAGTACGGATAAACTGCACATTCGACCGCTTTGGAGCCGTTGTTGCATGAGGTATGGCTATCCAATGTGCACGGGGCATTTCTTCCGTCATGTCGTAAATATCCAGAGCAGAAATAAGACAAACCACTCCATTAGGAATACTCTTTACTGCTATAAATAGATCCTCCCATTTAAAATCAACATCTGGTTCAACAGATGGATTTCTGTATACACCTCTCCCTATTCTCTCAATGAGTCCTTGCTTTATGTAGTAGCTAAGTAGCCCCGGATGTACCCCCACAGCTCGTGCTTCCGAAGCATGAAAGAGAGGTTTTTTGAGAAGCTTTTTAAGTCTTTTATCTGTTATTTGTTTCATACTCTTAATTTAACAATAAAACCCAATAAAATCAATTGGGTTTTATTGTTCTTATCTAAAAGTAGAGCTTTTTAGAGTAAAAGTCGTAAAAAAGAAGGTTTTACATGCTCCTCCTTATCTAATAGCTTTGCCGAAACACAAAAATTTATAACACCCAATCAAAACATCTTGCAAACATATTTTACGGGTTGTTCTTTTCAATCAGGAAACAAAGAAAACAAATTAAGAATAAGAACTAAACGAGTTGAAGTCCCACCCCCCTATCTGACTTTACACAAAATAAAAAAAATCACAGCGAGGAAAAAATCAGATTAAAAAAGTCTTTAGTTTCAAAGACTTTAAAGTGTAAAAAACGGAGTGGACAGGCTTGTTGCCCAGCGTATTTTGTTAAGCTAATTTTACTATATAATTTAAATCATACTGGCGAAGGTAATCTTGAACTGCCACTTGTACCCAATAAGATTCAATCTCACCAAGAGCCTCCGCTATTTCAGCAGCTTTAGCAGGAGAGGGGATACGACGACCATTTTCATAATCACAAATTATTCCTCGACTTAAACCACCAATTTTTTCTCCAAGTTCACTTTGAGTTAATTCTAAAGTTACACGGTAAGTGTGCAAAAGCTTGGCAAAAGTAACTGCACCGTAATCTTTTTCCAATTCTTTTGTTCCATATCTTTTCTTAGTAGTCATGGGGTATAACCTCCTTTACTATTATTACATTAATTTGACTTTCTTTATTAACTGTATAAATGAGTCTCCATTTTTTATTTAAATATACAGATCTCTGACCTTTGCGATTACCTTTTAGCATATGATCTCTAAACCCTCCTACCTTTTGAACAGCAGGCAACCCTTCTTTTTCCACCATATCCGCCCAGATGTGTACCTTATCACAGATGAAGTAAGGTACTTTCTTAAGAGACTTTTTTACCGGTTCTAAATCAACTATATACATTTATCTATTGTACTCATATCTTGAGTACAAATCAAGAAGAAATATTGAGAAAATGATATGTTTCTGTTAAATTGATGAAAAGATATCAAGTTTTAATTTTTGACCTACTTGTCATGAAATAGATTACTATGGTACTGATATATCACAAAAAAGAGAAGATGAAAGTTCCAAAGTAGTAGAACAAATAAAAAAACTCACCTTTATTTTTTAGGACAAAAAATTATTTTAAACTGCTTATATCTACAATCTTTTTTAAATCTTCGTCTGAAAACCCTTCATCCAAAGAAACCACTTCCTGCAAAAGAGAAAAAACAGTTTTACCTTCCTTATTCTTAGCATAAAGATCTGCTCCATTTTTAACAAACAGTAAAACAACATCACTTAACCATTCTGGTTCGAAAATACCGAGACACGACGAAACTATTGTATGAAGAGGAGTTTCATCTTCATTATTTCGAGCGTTTAAATCAATCCCCTGTTCAATAATAAGAGATACCGTCTCGATTTCTGTATGCCCTGTATATCCCTCCTCCATAACCATATAATAAGTAACAAAATGTAGAATCGTGTTGCCTTTTCTATCCCTTATATGAACGTCCGCTCCCTGCTTTAAAAGAGACTCCACAACTTGATACTGCTCAACTGGTTTCCCATAAAACATTGCATAATGAAGAGGGGTTCTACCTTCCTTATCCTGTACATTCACCTCCACCTGTCTCTCCAAAAGGCGCTCCAACATTAAACGCTGACTGGACAATATGGCGTAATGAAGAGGAGTTTTTCCCGCTTTATTTCGCATATGAATGTCTGCTTGCCCTTGGAGTAGATAATTGAATACTGGAAACTGCTTATCACGTATAGCATAGTAAAGGGGGGTATTACCCCATTTATCTTTTACATTTACATTTATACCTTGGGCTAAAAGTTGCTTTACTTTTTTCAAACGCCCTGTACTGGTGGCTCTAAATATTGTTGGTTTTATCTCTCTCAATGTAACAACACCAGTTACTAAGAAAGCTAAAAACAAAAGAGAATAGCCAAGCCATTCATAAAAATTAAAAGCTACAATAGCTACTGTTAAAACAGTTAATACTATCATCATATACCGGAGCATACGGTTTCTCATACCGACAATAGAAATTAAGATAATACAAAGTAACAGTAAGGCGAAAAACATCTCAAACTCTCCATTTCCACATGAGTATCACATGAAAACAGAAATCAGAAGTCTAATTAAGTTTGAGGATGAATTAATAGATCTAATGTTGGTGTTTTAGCTGATGTATTTTTCAAACTAAATTTTTCTCCAATTTCTCCCATTCTCATGAGTTCGGAGACACGAAAACTTTTACAGTCCAGTTTATTTTTAACATTCAGTCTATTCGACTCAGGCTTTGCTGAAATCAGGCAAATATTAATACTGTCAGACTGACTGATCACTGTTGGATTCAAAGAAATGAGAAGTCTGTCCCGATTACCACCGTACATAAAATCCTGAACGGAAAGATAGCTTTGTACTTTATTATCTAAAAAATCACCCAGATAGAGTTCAGAGAACGCCAACCCCAAATCTGTATTGTCGTTCAAATTCAACTCTGTAATAGTAAGAATGAAAGTCAACCCTTCCTGTGCTTTATGGCTTCCATCAAAATTATCCAATAAAGCCGGATTTATAGACTCAAACTGAGGCGCAGACAGAAGAGGAGTACAGGCTGAAAGAGAAATAAACAAAATAGGAATCATTCTTAGGATAAATCCGCTCATAACGCACTCCTTTGCTTCGCAAGATTTAAAAAATACTGTTTTTCGATGTTCTCAAAGAAATTTATCAAACAGAAAATCCTGATGGCCGTCTCAAGATGAGACATTGTATGTATTTTATGCAGTATGTCAATAGAATACCTCCGTTTTTTGGAAAATTATGCAATGATACACTTTTTATACAGTTATTTTAGTAATTTACATAACTTTCCTCACCTGTTAAAAAAAGGATTATATTGAGGCTTTGATGAATAAAAATATAAATATCAAAGTATGTGGAAAATGGATTTTAGCCGGAGAATACTCTGTTCTAAAATCCCATCCCGCTTTAGCCTTCCCTCTTATTTCTCAGTTCGTTGAATTAAATTACCAGGAAGAAGATACCCCTTTACAAATAACAGTGAACACAAACTCCTCTACATTGTTTCAACCCAAAAAAACTGATCCATCAGAAAAAACTCACATTCTTTCTTTTTTTGAATCTGTTCTGGAACGGGCTTTATCAAATATCTCCAAAGACAAATATGATCTCAGGGGTACAATAACCCTTCACCCTCATATCTCCTTTGGTGCAGGAATGGGAACTTCCGCCGTGATATGTGTCCTTATTGGCCGGTTATTTCATTACCTGAAATGTTTTAGAGAAGAAGATTTATTTCCCTTCTGCCATAACCTGGAAAACTCTCTACACGGACAAAGCAGCGGAGTGGATATAGCCGCCGTTCTAATAGGAAAACCTATTTTATTTTCATCCAAAGCACTCAATGAAAAAGAGCTTCCCTGGGTTCCCGCCTCCGCGGGAATGACGAACCCCGTGGGAATAACGAACCCTGCGGAAATGAAAAGTACGGAAATAATAAACATCCCTGGATTGACACACCTCAAGGGAATGACGAGCCCCATAGGAATGACAAGTGACAAAAGAATAGAAGTGTTCCATCCAAAATGGCAGGCTCCTGTTTTCCTATCCCATTCCGGTAAAAGCAGTTCCACAAAAAACAATATAAAAAAGATAAAAAAGTTTTGGGACAAAAATCCAAAAAAAGCGGAGGCTTTAAATCAACAAATGACGGAAGCTGTTTTAAAAGCCAAAGAAGGGTTGGAAATGGAAAATGAAAAAAAAGGACTTGATCTCCTAATAAAATCCTTCTCACTTGCAGAAGAATGTTTTTCCGAATGGAATTTAATCAGCCAGGATATGAAAGAACATATCTCTTTTTTAAAAACCCAGGGAGCCTTGGCAGCCAAACCCACCGGCTCCGGAGCAGGAGGTTGCGTGATAAGCCTATGGCCCAAGTCACCCCCCGGCTCACTAAGCAATCAATTGATTTCCGTATTTTAAATTGATAAAAACAAATGAAAAAAAAGAGAACTTATGTCCCCTTCCATTCAAGAGCTTAAAAACAAACTGCAAGACCTATACCAATCAGCGGAACAGGACCTGAAATCCGCCAGGAGCTCTTCAGAGCTTTACGAATTAAAAACCCATCACATAGGAAATAAAAGCCGCTTCCAAAAAATGATGAAGGAGATGAAAAACCTTTCCCCTGAAGAAAAACCTCTCTTTGGAAAATGGCTGAATGAAAAAAAGACAGCTCTGGAGGAAATGTATTCCTCCCTGTTCCGGGAATTAAAAAACCGGGAATTGGAACAAAAAATAAAGACAGAAAAAATAGATCTCAGCCTACCGGGGCCTCCCTCTCATAAAGGGGGACTACACCCTGTACAGCTGATTATTCAAAAGACAGTAAATATCTTTAAATCACTCGGCTATAGTGTGCGAACCGGTCCCATGATTGAAAGCGACTGGAACAATTTTCAGGCTCTGAATATTCCAACAGATCATCCCTCCCGTGATCTTCAGGATACTTTTTATATTGATGAGGCTCATGTTCTCCGTACACACACAAGCCCCATTCAGGTACGTAGTATGCTGGCGGAAAAACCACCCATGGCTATATTGGCTCCGGGGAAAGTGTTTAGAAGAGACAATGATGTCTCCCACTCCCCCACTTTCCATCAGATGGAAGGAATGTTTATTGATACTCACGTGTCGATGGCTCACCTGAAAGGCACCCTATCCTATTTTGTAAAAGAGCTTTTTGGCACCAATACAAAAGTGCGTTTTCGTCCCAGTTATTTTCCTTTTACAGAACCCTCCGCGGAATATGACTGCTCCTGTCCTATATGCGGTATGAAAGGTTGCCCCATGTGCAAGCAAAGCGGATGGATGGAAATTGGAGGTTGCGGTCTGATGCACCCGAAAGTGCTGGAGCTTTCTCATATCCCCTCTGAAAAATGGGAAGGCTTTGCTTTCGGACTGGGTATGGAAAGACTCGCTATTGTCTATTATGGTATTCCTCACATTAAATTATTTTTGGAAAATGATATTCGTTTTTTAGAGCAATTTTCTTTTAAAGGAGAGTCTTGAAAGGTGAAGTTTTCTCTTAATTATTTAAATAATTTTATTGATTTATCAGATTTCTTTAATAATCCGGATGAATTAAGAAACAAATTTTCATCCTGCGGTTTTGAAGTGGAGGATTGGGAGGAAATAAAGCTTTCTCATCTCGTTATTGCGGAAGTAAAACAAAAAAAAGCACACCCTTCAGCGGACCGTCTGAGCTTATGTCAGGTGCATAGTGGAAAAGACAAAGTTCACTCCATTGTGTGCGGAGCGACCAACTTTAAAGAAGGAGATAAGGTCGTCCTGGCTCTCCCGGGAGCTGTTTTACCCGGGCCCTTTGAAATTAAAACCAGAAAAATTCGTGGAGAAACAAGTGAAGGTATGCTGGCTTCCTTAAGTGAGTTGGGGCTGGCTCAGGAAGAAGAGGACAAGGAAGGTATTTTGATTCTCCCTAAAGAAGCTGAAGTGGGTATGGACTTTGCTTCTTATATCAAACTAAACGATATTATTTTTGACATTGACATTACTCCCAACCGGGCCGACTGCCTCAGTCACTTTGGTATGGCCAGAGAACTTTCCTGCATCCTGAATCGAAAACTAAAAGTACACTCATTGGGAAGCTCCGGTAAGAAAGAAAAAAACTTTTTAGCCGGTTACTTTTCAAAATCTGAAAAACACTCCCCTTCCGGGCCTCCTATTCAAAAACGGCTGGGGGTGGAAATTAAACAACCAAAGTTATGCCCTCGTTATACCGGAAGAGCTGTCTACGGAGTCGAAGTAAAAGCCTCCCCTCTATGGCTCAGAGCCTATTTAAAAAACCTGGGGCTTAAATCCATAAACAACATCGTAGACATTACCAATTATTTTCTGGTTCAGTGGGGGCAACCCCTACACGCTTTTGATTTGGACCTTCTAAAGGAAAAAATTATTGTGGACTTCTCCAAAAAAGATGAAAAATTTCAAACTTTGGATAATCAGGAAGTGCAGTTAACAGGAAAAGAACTTTGCATCCGGGATAAAAATCAGGTGTTGGCCTTAGCCGGAGTCATAGGAGGAATGTCATCCGGTATTCAAACTGAAACCAAAAATATTTTTGTAGAATCCGCCTGCTTTGAACCATCTCAGGTAAGAAGGACTTCAAAAAGATTCAACATTGATACAGATTCCTCTTATCGCTTCAGCAGAGGCGTTCCTTCAGAAAGCACTCTCGAAATTTTAAATAAATCCGTAATGCTGATACAGGAACTGGCCGGAGGGGAAATTTCCAAAGATGAATATGATTTTTGGGAAAGACCGGCTAAACCAACACCCATTGAAATTCAGGAAAAAGATCTGGATAGACGCTTGGGTATGAGCTTATCTTTCAGCAAGTTTCAAAACTGGATGGAAAGGTTAAATTGCCATATCCAAACGGAAAAGGAAAAAACCACCGTCACTCCCCCTTTCTTCCGCTTTGACTTAAAAATCAAAGAGGACCTCATTGAGGAATACGCCCGCCTGGAAGGTTATGATAAAATTCCGGAAACAATATCTTACCCCAGTGACTTTCCAAAACCGGATCAGAAAGAATACATTCTATCTTCACGAATAGCGAATGTTCTGGTACATGAAGGGTTTTATCAGGCTATCAACCACAGTTTTATTTCTGAAAAATTTTCCAACTCGTTCCTTTATTCCTCCTCCACAAATGAAAACGAAAAAAATTCTTTTTTATGGCCCGGCTTGGAAGGACAGGAAAACGAAGCTCGCCATATATTAATTCAAAACCCTCTCAGCTCGGAATACAATATGATGAGGGTCAGTTTAATGCCCTCCTTATTTAAGAATGCACAACAAAGTATTCGACATGGATGCCTGCAAGGGCGGCTGTTTGAAGTGGGAAAAGTGTTCACCACCTCCAAAAAAACAAGCTCCTACAGGGAATATGCGCGCCTGGGATTGATGGCCTGGGGACAAGAGGAAAGCTTGTGGAAAAAAAATAAAGACCGGCCCTGTGTATACGATCTAAAAACAGCCTTAAACACCTTTTTGGAGTCTTTTCATATTTTTGATTACGAATGGATATCAAGCGAAGAAACACCTCCTTTTATCCATCCCTGTCAATATATGGTCTTAAAAGTGCAGGGCAAGAATGTGGCGTATATCGGCTCTCTTAATCCCATCTACAGCGAAAACCACAAAATACGGACCAATATGGCCTTGGCTGAAATGGATATAGATTTTCTCATCAACCGGAAGGCTGCAAAACAAACTTTTCAACAACTATCCCCCTTCCCCATAGTGGAAAGGGATTTATCCCTGCTGATACCTAAAGACTTTCCCACGGACAACATTGTGAAAGGAATAAAAAAGTTAACAGGATCTGTTTGCCGTGCTGTTAAAATTTTTGACATTTATGAAGACGAGAGGACGATTAAAGAAGGTGTCCAGTCTGTTTCCTTCCGTTTGACTTTACAGTCCGATACACAAACTCTCACAGAAGAACACTTAAAAATACTACAGGATAAGCTGACAAAAGAATTGACCTCTCAATATCCTGTCAAGCTAAGATAAAAAGAAGCTCTTTCCATTAGAAAAATTATGTAAAAGACCTGCCATAAAAAAAACAGGACTATATCATTTACAACAATTTAAAACATTGACTTAAATTTGACAAGCTTCTATTTTAAAGGTAACTCTACCTTTTTTGAGGGTGTATAAATGCCGGAAAATAAGAAAGTTAAAACACTGACAAAAGCTGATATTTATCTGGATCTATATAACAAAATAGGCTATTCACGCCAGCGCTCCGCTGAACTCGTAAACTCTGTTTTTGACATCATCAGGGAAAAACTTTGTTCCAACCATAATGTAAAATTATCCGGTTTTGGCAATTTTTTATTGCGTGATAAGAAGGCACGAATAGGGCGGGACCCAAAAACAGGAAGAGAAATTGTGATTCAAGAACGTAGAGTGCTTGTTTTTCATTCCAGTCCTTTGTTAAGAAAAAAAATGAACAGTAAATAATTTTACCTTGTTCAAAACGGAAAATAAAGCTAATGGAAAAAGAACCTGTCAAACAAGGAATACCTGAAGAAATATATCAAGGACATTTTGATCCCGATCTTGCTTCCGATATACATAATATCCCGCAAAAAATATCCTTTAAAATAGGGGAAGTAGCTGAAATGCTAAATGTAAAAACCCATGTCCTCAGATATTGGGAGATGGAGTTTGATTCTTTTCATCCTCAGAAAATGCCCAATGGACAAAGACTTTATTTTAAAAAAGATGTGGAAACAGCTCTACTGATTAAAAAACTTCTATATAAAGACGGTTTTTCAGTCAAAGGAGCCAAGAAAGCACTCGTAGATCTAAAAAGGGAAAATCGTCAACACAGAAAAAGAACTTCATCCGAAGATAAAATCCTCAAAAAAATAACCCAAATACAGGAAACGGTTTCCGTCATGCGGGAACTCATTAAATAGCTCCAAATGGGGCCGCGACAGAGCCGCAACAATTTAAACGCAGGACACTTAGTAAGCTATTTAACGTTACCTGTTGGTGTACCATAATGTTGCTTACCGGAGGCGGCAGGTAGCGGATCACTAGATTGTTGGACTTCAAGCTCTTCCTCTATTGTTGCTATTTCTCTACGTGCTTGTGGTAATGGATTTGGGCCGTATTTTACACACATCCCCGCTCGGGCATATAATTTCTCCATTTCTTCAGGACTACCTGTACAACCCTTCAAAGTACAAAAGTAATTGATATTATAGGCTCTGGGATCAGGGTCGGGGCATGCCACCGCTCCATGTGGCCCTTTAAAGCAAGGAGGCTTTGGAGAACGATGAACATTAAGTGTACAAAGATTGCAGCCTTTGGAATCATACTTTGCGATACATACATCTCCTTTACATGATTCTGCTAAATCCTTTAAACCTTCTATCCTTGTTTTTAGTCTATCCCTTTCTCTGTTTAAAACGGCTTTGGTAAACATATTATCCCGAATGTTTTCCAGCTCAGGGGCCTTTGTGATGTCTTTAGGATGAGGAAACTTTAGTGGTACATTGGTTTTAAAATAATAACCCGCGAATTCTCCTTTTTCAATACGCTGACAAGTTTCACCTGGGAGACACGCGACACCAATCACTTTATAAGGTTTTTTCATTAGTGCTGCAGGCACGAGACTCAAAGCGAAGCCAGATAAAGAAAAGAACATCAGACATAAAGTTATAATAAATGATATGAATGACATAATTACACCCCTTCTTTCATATTTTATATTGTGATTTTCATTTTAACGCTCCATTGGTAATGTTTATTTATATAATAAAGTTTATGATTTAAATCATTCATTTTATTTTCACATTGAAACACCTTTTCTGATTGTTTTTTATACAGTTGTTAGGGACGCGTGCGGATTGAATGAAATTTATTTTAATAAAAACAGTTACGCAAGTTAGTGGCGGAGAGAAGGGATTCGCCTTCTTCCTTTTTTTATACGGAGAGAGAGGATGCGCTAAAGGTAGCTCTCTAAAACAGAACAAAACGGGAATAACCCAGTAAAGTCAACAACAACCAGCCATGCTTTCTTCCCGGCTTTTCCTCCAGTTTCCCGCTCTATACCGGACAATCACAGCAAAATCACAGCGCAGTTCATATTTACTTTAGTTTTATTTTAAACATAAAATCTTTTCCATCTGAAGATGGCCATTCATTAACTGAAAAACTAAATAAATGGTTTGTACTTTGATCACTAAAAACTGTACCTGATATTAGATTTTCCATTTGTTTTTTACTTAATTTTTCACCAGTAGCTTTTTCATATAAAGCTGATGAAATCTTACTGAGTGTCTTTAAACTTTCTACAGAACTGTTTTTATAGTAAATATGAAGCCTAAGTGTTAGTTTTGTTGCAAAATCCTCTGTCCCTTCAATGTAGTAAGTAATTTGATTAAATAACATATGATGGTCATTAGCATTTATAGGATTAGAGGTTGCCTCCCACTCAGGATTATTATAACTGTGATAGTCATCTGTTTTAAAACCAAAATCAGATAAAAATT